>JAFSXN010000148.1 GCA_017444015.1 Lachnospiraceae bacterium
CCCCCCTATACACTTTTTATTCATTTTGTCTCCTTTCTGATGCCTGAAACCGACCGTCAACTTTTTCCTGTTTCAAAGGTCCTTGTTCCAACGCACTCTGTCAATTTGTTTTTATCAGCAGAAGTATAGCACAAGCCTCTTTCATGCGCAAGAGAGGCTTGCATCGAAACATGGTTCTCTCATAACCCTATCAGGCGTTCTCTAATATAAGGTTTTTTTTCATCCAAAAAGCAGATTTTGTTGCGTTTAGTCTGACAAGGATTGGGGTTGCATTAAGTTTTATAAATTGATAAACAGGAACGGACTTACGCTTTCTCTATATGGCAGCTGTAGCGCTTGAAATCCAGGCTTTCATGCGAAACCTCCTTATTTATCCATGTCTTTTCAAACAGTTCTCTGCTTTCTGTTTTCCTGTCATAATAAGCACAGATCATATCCGGGTCAGCGAAAATCAGCACATCGTCATAAAGGTAGTCGGAGCCGTATTCGTCAAGACCAATGACATATTGACCGTTAAAATCTTCTGTTTTGAGAGCGAAGGTAATCCGCAAAAAACGGTACCGCAAAAACAAGCTCGCCTCTGCGCGGAGCTTCGATCACTCCCGCGTCAATGAGACGCCTTCGGTAGGGCTGGATCGCCGGTCCCTTTTCCCCGAGCTTTTCCTGAAGCTCCGCTGTCTTAACCGGCTCCTCACATTCTGACATTGCCCGAAGAAATATACGATCATTGTCCGAAAGCGGCGCCATGATCGGTACAAACACATTATCGTCCATATCCTGTATGGCTGCACAATAGGCTTTCTTCATTACCTGATCAGTGATTTTTTCATCCTTCCGCGAATATATCGTCAGATACATGCAAAAATCAGCGAGGAATAGCGTATGTTAAAACAATATCCGGATGTATTGACCGTAGATCAACTCTGTCAGGTACTTCAGATCAGTAAGAAACTGGCGTATAAACTGCTCTCAGAGCAGGCGATCCCAAGCAGAAAGATCGGAAGAAGCTATCGGATCAGCAAGCAGGAAGTCCTGAAATTCATACAAAAATAGTCGAACATATGTATCCGTTCCGTGGTATACTATAAACATAGTATGCCTGTCGGACAAACGAAAGGAGGAACATATTGACAGGCACTTTGCGAGAAAGAGTAACATCATCCGGCAAGGCGTTTCACTACGTGTATTTGTCCTATAAAGACCCTATCTCCGGTAAATGGAAGCAGAAAAACTGTTCTACCGGGATTGAGGTAAAAAAGGGAAATAAGCGTGTAGCAGAAGCCGAAAAGAAAAATCTAATCGAGCGTTTCGCGTATTTAGAGGAACCTGAAAAATCATATCAGGCAGACAATAAAGATATCCGGATCTGCGAGTTCATCGATTACTGAATCCAAATGAAAGAAAACGACGTTGAGGCTTCAACCACTTATCAGATCTATTCTTATCGGGTAGGTCGGATGAAGCAGTATTTTCAGAAAGAAAATCCGAAAGTCACAGATATTTCAGCCCACGTCGTCGATAGCTATTGCCAGTATCTCCAAAAATACGGGAAGCAGGATCAAAAAACAGGAGAAAAAGGGCCTTTAGCATCCCGTTCCGTCAAGGAATACAAGCACTTGCTTTCCAGCATTTTGACACAGGCAGTCGTAGACGGGATCATCCAGTATAATCCGGCGAAAGATGTCAAGGTCAAGGCAACCGATAAGTGTAATACCGATGCTGAGGATTACATCTTTCTGTCGGAGAACGAGATCTCTGATCTACTGCATTTTATAAAAAAAGAGTATCCCTTTCTGTTCGGGATCACGTTTATAGCGATCTATTTTGGTTTTCGGCGCTCCGAGATCATTGGCTTAAGGATCTCGGCGTTTGATTTTAACAAGCATACGGTCACGATCAAGCACACGGTCACAGCCGGATGTAAGCCCACCGCCAGAGACCGGACAAAGACCAGAAAGAGTTATCGAACACTCGCCCTTTTCCCTACAGCCGAGATACTGATAAAGAATATCATAACCCAGAAGGAATCGAACCGCAGCTTTTACGGCGATACCTACAATGAAAATGATTATCTTTTTACCTGGGAAGACGGACATATCTATGACCCGAATTATATCTCAGGAAAGTTTTCCGAAGCGACCAGGAAATTCGGGAGACCGGAGATCACTTTGCATAAGCTCCGTCATACCTGCGCGTCTCTGCTTATAGAAAGAGGTTGGAACCCGAAAAAAGTCCAGTATTGGCTGGGGCATGAGGATATCCAGACGACGCTCAATATCTACGCTCATTACGAGAGGACGAAACTGAATCAGGATTATGAAAATCTTGAGGAATTGGTGACAGCAGTAGGCGATCTGATCGATTAGAAGTTTGATGGAAGTTTTTTGTCATTTTTTTTGTCACAAAGTGGATTTACCAAAATTGCGGCATCGAGCTTTCGAAAACAAAAAACCGGAAACCCTGTATTTATCAGTGTTCCCGGCATTTCAAAGATTTATGGAGATAGGGGGATTCGAACCCCTGACCTCTGCGTTGCGAACGCAGCGCTCTCCCAGCTGAGCTATATCCCCAAGAGTCTGTCCGAATCGGACTTTCTTATTCTAGTCCATTCTCAAGTATTTTTCAAGAGGAAATTTCAGATTCCGGTACGGATTCTGGTACTGACATCTTCCCTATTGTATGGTATAGTAAACACAAATATCAATTTTTATTAATATTCATTACAAAACCGGACCTATGATGAACCAGGACAGACGACAATACGAGCGGTGGTACAGGCATATACAGGCGGTCTTATTCGATCAGGACTCCGACGCTGAGGCGAAATGCTTCGTAAAGGATATCAGCGAATTCGGTATTTCCTTTGTTATGATTGAAGCTGCCGAATGCCCGTTTCATAAAGACGAAACGATCACCTTCCAGTTTTTCGACGAGTTCCCGGCAGGGCCCACAGAGGAAAGTTTTATTATTACGGAAACCGCAGTGATTAGACATCTGGAAAAGGAGCAGGGCAGATGGCAGATCGGCTGTTACCTGGATTCCGCTCGGTTCAGGGAATATGTCGTAAAGTGCGAGGCAGCTGCCGATTATATCATACTCGCCCGCAATGTAACCTAAAAAAGCCATGGCAGACGGCCATGGCTTTTTAGGTTTTATAGGAAATCAGAACACTGCCGGGAAAATGGCTTTCGGAATGGCTATAAAAACGTCCTGCCCGATGATCAGCAGCGCCAGAACCGCAAGCGCTACCAGAAAATACGGCAAAACACCCTTAAAAGCTCTTTCCACGCTGATTCCGCTGATAGAAGCCGCGATCAGCAGACATAATCCATAGGGCGGCGTAGTCAGCCCGAGCGCCAGTGTAATGACAACGATCAGTCCCAGGGTCAGCGGCTGGATCCCCAGCGCTACAGCAGACGGAAGAATGATCGGAACAAACAAAATCATTGCCGGTACCGCATCCATAAAGGTTCCTACAAAGAGGCTTGGAACTCCGGCCAGACTGTTTTGCGCAAAAATTCCAGCAGCATCTCCTGCCCGTTCTTCCGCAAATCCGTATTTATACTGGTTAACGATTTTCGTTGCCGATCAACCGGACTCGCAAACGCAATTCCAGTACGTTTACTTTATCAAAAACGGCAATTAATTGCGTTCGCGAGTATAAGCAAAATGCGTTTGAACTCATTCACCATGGTTTCATAAGCTACCCTCATTGTCCGCTCCTTTCTGACCCTGAATCCTTTGCTTCTGTATCAAAAAAATCTACCGCCCTTCTCTTCTCCTCAGATCCTTTAAAATCCGCTCAAAATACTCCGGGACCGGGGCCTCAACGAAGATCCGTTCCCCGCTTTTCGGATGCGTAAAGCCCAGCGTCCTTGCGTGCAGCGTCTGCCCCGTGAGATTCCAGGGCACCTTCGTCCCGCTATAGACCTCATCTCCGAGAACAGGGTGTTTGATATAGGCCATATGGACCCGGATCTGATGCGTCCTTCCGGTTTCCAGACGACATTTCACAAAGGTGTACTGAGAAAAACGCTCCAGGACAGTAAAATGCGTTACCGCCCGTTTTCCGGAGGAAAAATCCACGCACATCCTCTTTCGGTCCTTCTTATCTCTTCCAATGGGCGCGTCTACGCTTCCCGTCGCATCCATTATATTTCCACATACGATCGCGATGTACTCCCGGTCGATGGAATGCTCCTTAAGCTGGGCTGCGATACTTTCATGGGCCCGGTCATTCTTGCAGGCGATCACCGCTCCGGTCGTATCCTTGTCGATACGGTGAACGATCCCGGGCCTTAGGACACCGTTGATCCCGGAAAGATCCCTGCAGTGATACATTAACGCATTTACAAGCGTTCCGGAATAATGCCCCGCCGCCGGATGGACGACCATACCTTTCGGCTTATTGACGACGATCACGTCCTCATCCTCATATAAGATTTCCAGTGGAATATTCTCCGGCAGGATATCCGGAATCACGGAATCCGGAGTCGAAAAAAAGATCTGATCCCCGGCATCTGCGACGGAGCTTGGTTTGCAGACCCGGCCGTTGATCAAAACCAGCCTGTCCTTTATCAATTTCTGAATATAAGCCCTGGACAGCTCCTCATAAGCCTCAGACAGGCATTTGTCGATCCGCATTCCCGCGGTATCTTCATCGATTTGAAATCTGTATTCCTTCATGGGATCAAATACCGGGATCGGTGTCTTTTGCTCCGTCTGCCTTTCCTGCTCCCGAACCCGCTTTATCCCCTTTAAGGCGGAGATAGCTTTCCATCTCCTTTATGTCCTCATCGTCATACTTAAAGATAAACAAAATCACCAGAACAACAATCGAGGAGGAAACGTACATATCCGCAACGTTAAAGATCGGGAAATTGATAGCCTTGATATAGATGAAATCGATCACGGATTGTCTTGCGGCGCGGTCGATCATATTGCCGATTCCTCCGGCAGCGATAAAGACGAGCAGAATCCGAAGTACGGTAAATTTCTTCCCCGCGGGGAGCCTGATCAGCATATACAGGATCGCAAGGACGATGGCTACCGAAACGAAAATAAAAAGCAGCTGATGCCCCGAAAGCATCCCCCAGGCCGCTCCGGTATTTCCGCCCGGCAGAAAATAGAGCTGCAATATCCCCGGAATCAGCTCCACCGCTGATTTATCCATCAGATGAACGACCGCCAACCGCTTCGTCCACTGATCAAGCGCCACTAAGAGCGCGATACAGATGATTTCAATGATGACCCTTGTTCCTTTTTTCATAACTCCTCTGTCTGCCTGCGCAGAGCCTCTTTCTTTTACAAAAAATCTACTCGCTTTCGTCAAACAAAAGCTCTGTAAGCGCCGCGCGCATTTCCTCCGAAGTCACATCCCGAAAGATCTTTGCTTTGCCGATCTTCGTCAACAGGACAAACTTCAACCCCTTCGCGTCGTTTTTCTTATCCGAGGAAGTAAGCCTCAGGATCTCGTCAATATCAAGCCCCGACACCGTGATCGGAAGCTCAAAAGGCACGAACATATCCCGAAGCTCATAGTATTCCTCGGCGCTGAGCAGCTCTCTCTTATAGGCGATATAGGCAGCGGCAACGCTTCCAAGGGCAACGCACTCCCCATGGGTATAGGTAAAATCATAGAATTTCTCGATGGCGTGCCCTAACGTATGCCCGTAATTCAAAAGCGCCCGCTCTCCCTTTTCATAGGGATCCGCCTCGACGACTCTCCGCTTGATATCAATGCTCCGATACAGCATTTCCTTAAGGATCGAGGGCTCCATCGAAAGGATCTCCGGAAAGCCGTTGATCGTCCATTCATAAAAGGGGCCGTCCTTGATCAGTCCCGCCTTTAAAACCTCCGCCATCCCCGAGGAAAACTGTCTGTCCGGAAGGGTCCGGAGGACGGACTGATTTATGTAAACCAATTTAGGCATATAAAAGGCCCCGACCATATTCTTATAATCTTCAAAATCCACACCCGTCTTCCCGCCGATACTGGAATCCACCATGGATAGCAGGGTGGTCGGAAGCTGAATAAAGGGGATCCCCCGCATATAGGTCGCGGCCACAAAGCCGGACAGATCGCCGGTAACGCCGCCTCCCAGCGCCACGATCAGATCCGAACGGTTGAAATGGTTCTCTACGAGAAAATGGTATGCCTCGTTTACGGTCTCCAGCCTCTTATGCTCCTCACCGGCAGGAAAACTGTGGATACAGACCGTTTCAAAAGCCTTTTTCAGCTCTTTGCTGACTTCTTCTGCATAGAGCTTCTCCACATTGGAATCCGTAATAATACAAACCTTTACGGCTGGATCAAACAGGTTTGAGACCTCCTTTGCAAGCCCATCGAAGGCCTCCGCCAAAACGATCTCATAGCATTTTTCGTTATTCAGACTGACTTCCATTCGATCATACATTGTTTATCCTCAAAAAAAGCCCTCTGCGAAACGCAAAGGGCAAAAAATCTCCAAAGTCCCAGAGCCTAGAACCGGTTCTGCAGGGCGCTCGCCATCGGCGCGTCAAAGGCACCGGATAATATTTCCTGGAAATCACCGGATATATCCACACTCTTCGGCGTAATGATAAAGATATGGCTGGAGATCTTCTGGAGATTCCCGCCGATCGCGTAGGTCGAGCCGGAGGCAAAATCTATGATCCTCTGGGCAACATCCATATCCAGGCCTTCCATGTTCAGCACAACCGTACAGTTATCCAAAAGCGTATCCGTGATCTCTCTCGACTCGTCTACCGAGGTCGGCTTTACGACAACCACCGAATTTCCGTTCGAGGTAGTACGCGCGTTTCTTCGTAAGGAAGCGCTATTTCTCTGCTTCTTCGGCGCTTTTTCCTCGTCCTCTATCGTCTCCGAACGAAGCGGCTTCTTCGCGTTATTGCTTCTCGCTCTGGGGGCAGGCTCTTCGTATTCGTCCTCTTCGTCGAAATACTCGTCCTCGTAATCCTCGTCGTCATTGACCCGCATCGATTCCAGAAACTTATCTAAAAAACCCATAATAACTCCTCTGATCTTCCTCTTTCCGCCGGACCGCAGGGATCAGATCCCATAATCCCTTTCTCCAAACAACGCGGTCCCGACGCGTACATAAACCGCCCCCCAACGGATCGCGGTCTCATAGTCGCCGGACATACCCATTGACAAAATACCCATTGATACATTATCTATGTTTTTTGCGTTGATGTCAATAGACAATTCCCGCAGACTACAAAAAATTGTGGAATTCTCTTCGCCATCCGCTACATATGGTGCCACCGTCATCAAACCGCAGATCGAAATCCCAGGGAGAGCCGCGATCTGCCGGATAAGCTTCTCTGTTTCGGAGGGCTTTACGCCGAATTTGCTCTCCTCTCCGGCAACGTTGACTTCGATCAGGATCTTTACGCAGACTCCCTTCTTTACGGCCTCTTTGGAAATCTCCCGCGCAAGCCTCAGGGAATCGACACTGTGGATCATATAGGCCTTGTCAACGACATACTTCACCTTGTTGGTCTGAAGATGTCCGATCAGATGCCAGCGGATATCCTTAGGGAGCCTTTCGTACTTATCGACAAGCTCCTGGACCTTATTCTCCCCAAAGTCCCTGACGCCAAGAGCGTAAAACTCTTCGATCATCTCTGCGGGCTTGGTCTTTGAGACCGCAATCAGCGTGACCTCCGAGGGCTCTCTTTTTGCCCCCTCACACGCGTTTTTTATCTTCTGTTTTACCGCTTCCAGATTCTGCCTGAGATCCATTATTCCTTACTCCTGAGTAAAAATACACGTTTTCATATGGTCAAAACAATCAGAGTTTCGAACGCGCAGCCCTTAATTATCATAAACGAATTCAAATATATTCATTCCCTATATACCTGCTATTCGTAGATAAAATCATTCTCATTCACGCTCTCCCCCTTCAGAACGATATGATCGTAGACCGACAAGCCGTACTCCGTATTCGACTTTACAATGGAATACTCATCGTTCTGATAGAGGATCGTAATCTGCTTGAAATCCGCGTAGCCCTTATTGATATTATAAACCCCTATAAGCGTCCCCTGCTTGCTGACGGGATATTTTTCCCCGGAATCGGGACTGATCACGTAATCGCCGATGGCGAACACCGATTCATCCACGTAGCATTCGTCCTCTGTCTGATTATAGATCGTCGCCTTGACAAACTCCGCCGAAACCGAACCGTCCTCCAGATAGGTCTCCCGCATAAAACCGGTTTCATCCGAATTATCCCCCTTGATCAGATAGGACACCGGGATCAGATAGAAGGATTTCTCAACGATGGCGGAGTTCGGTATCTTTAACCCCTCCTTTGCGTTGGAGAGCAGTTCGATCTCGATAAAGCGGTCCGTCGCAAAGGTTATCATGGAATTATTGAAATCAAGCTCTGCAAAGATCTGGCCGTCCTGCCGCAAGACCGACACGGAGGCCCAGGAGGTATAGTTATTCTTTAAAAACCGGACATTGACATAGCTTTCGGTCTCCAACTCCTTTGCCTTATCCTCGTCGATGGGAACGATGATGCTCCAGTTTTCACTTGTAATGAGCTTATAGGCCGCATCTCCCTCGTCGATCAGGTCGTTGTTGTGAAACTGCTCTTTATTGTATTCTTCCCGTTCAAAATCCGCTGCCGTGATCTCCTCCGGCGTGACATCCTCGTAGCCGTCGTTTGAATATACGACGATCCCCGACTGCGCGGAATAGCCGAAGCTGATGGAATCGGCAAGGTTGGCCGCGTTCAGGGAGTCGATCCCCGAAAGCACCTGGTAGTTTGCCAGCTTAACGACGGTCCCCTCGATATCAAATTTAAAATTATAGGTATCCAGGAAGTCAACCGGCGAAAAATACCGGGAGAATGAGGATATCTGCGTTCGTAATTCCGTCATATCCTCATCGGAAAGTGAGGTGCCCTCCTCCGAGCCCTTGTTTAACATTTCCGAGATCTCACCGGAGGAATCCACCGTATAGACCAGAGAGTTTACAGCGACCCGCTCGCCCTCTCTTGCGTAGTAATTGACATACCCCGTATAATCACAGTCAACGACCGTCTCCTCCCGAAGCGCGATGCCGGTATAGGTATTATTGACCGCAAGCGAGCCAAGCGTCACCTCATAGGGCGTGATCGGGGTACTTCGGAAATAGGAAACGATCACTACAAGAATGTACACAAAAAGGACAGCAAAGATTACCAGGCCGAGATTGATATTAATCGGCGGCCTGTATTTTGCTATCTTATTACTGTTTGGACCCCTCTTCCCTCTTTTATTTCTTCTTTTTCCCCTCCCAGCTCCCATTTACAAGCCTGTTTGTTATAGAGAAACGATAACAAATTCCTTTAAATAATCCGAAAGCTCGGATTCATTCATCGACATACTGATCACAAAATCAACGGTAAACTGATTCGAAATCTTTTCGAGCTTCTTTATCAGCTCCTCCACTTCGTCGTGGGACCTTACATAAGCGATATCCAAAAAGCTGTCGAAATACATCTGGGAAAGGTCATGATCCTGAGAAACGATCCCGCATACAAAGCCCATAAACTCATCCGTTTTCTCGATCGGATACTCCGAGATATTGATCAGACGGATCTTGTTCTTCAGCTCATACATATGCTTGGAATTCTTGTCAATATAGACCAGATTTCCAGCCGTAGTAGAAACTGCGTTGTTGACGTTTTCCAGAAGATATTTTGTCTTGCCCTTGCCCTTGTCTCCGACGATTAACTGTATCAATATGGTGTCCTCCTAAAAGTTGATCTGAAGTGATAACCGTTTACGTTTACGTTTACGTAAACGCTATGCTACGGTTCCCTGCTAACATTATTATAATTCAAGAAGCCGCAAAAAACAACCGGCTTTCAGCTGCTCAGGATTATTTCTACTAAATCTGTATTAAGTTATATATTTTAACAGCTCACTCATTTCCGCGTACAGATTCGCCCTGTCCTCGGCGTTCAGAACGACTGAAATATACTTATTCCCGGCGGAATTGGCGGTCAGCAGAATCAGACAGGATCCGGCAGCCTTTGTCGTTCCGGTCTTGCCTCCGATCACCGTAATTCCGGGGGGCGTTTCCACGTCGCCTCGTAGGTAGGAATTGGCGTTGGTCAGATTCAGTTCCTTTACGTTCCCGTCACGATCGGAGTAGGTCCCGTTATATTCCATCACATTGATCAGCTCTAAGAATTTCTCGGAGCGGATCGCCTCGTTAAAGATCAGATACAGGTCATAGGCCGTCGTAAAATGCTCTTCATCCGTCAGCCCGTTCGGATTGACAAAATGCGTATTGGTAGCCCCAAGCTCCTTTGCCTCGGAATTCATAAGCTCGGCAAAGGCCTCCACGGAGCCAGCGATATATTCCGCGATCATCACAGCGACATCGTTGGCCGAATACATCATAAGCGCATGTAACGCGGCATCCAGCGTCATCCGGTCCCCTTCGGCAAGGGGCAGGACCTGCGCGCCGGACTCCGTGATCAGAACGTTTTTCGAAGCGATCATGGTATCGTCCAGACGCCCGTATTTGATCGCAAGAAGAGCGGTCATCACCTTCGTAATACTGGCGGGATTCATCCGTTCATGGATATTCTCCGCAACCAGGGTCTGATGATCCGACAGGGAAAACAACCCCTCCGCCTGCGCTAAAGACAGATCCACCGAGGCAGGCAATATATCCTCCCCTGCCACGCAGAGCTCCGAAGCAAAGGGATCCGCGCAGTCGGTACTGATCTGCGAATCCAGTGAAAAGGCGGCTATGGTCGTATTGAAATCATAGGGATCCTCGTAGGAGCTCTGGCAGCCCGTAAGCATGCTCACCAGAAGGCACCAGACCGTCAGGGCCCTGAGCTTACTTATACATTTCACGCCACTCCATATCCCCTCTGTCAAGCGATTTGATCAACAGCTCCGCCGTAGCGAGATTCGTCGCCAACGGGATGTTGTGAATATCACAGAGCCTTATGATATATCCCACGTCCGGCTCAAAGGATTTCGGAGCCGTGGGATCCCGCAAAAAGATCATAAGGTCAATCTCATTCTGTTCGATCTGCGCGCCAATCTGCTGTTCTCCGCCGAGGTGACCGGCCAGAAACTTATGGATAGAAAGATTCGTGACTTCTTCTATCAGTCTTCCGGTCGTTCCCGTTGAAAACAGCGCGTTTTTACTCAGGATCCCCCGATAGGCGATACAGAAATTCTGCATCAGCTTTTTCTTGGAATCGTGAGCAATCAGCCCAATATTCATATGTAACCCTCCAGGTATCAAGATTACAGGGAAGCTCTCCCGCTATTGCAGGAAATCATTCGCCTGCATACCTACATTCAAAGTACAGCCTATCCCAATAAAAATACTTACCAAAGAAGTTAACCCGTAGGAAAAGAACGGTAACGGCAGCCCCGTATCCGGCAGGATCATGGTCGTAACGCCGATATTGATAAAGGTCTGGAACCCGATCAGCCCCGCCATTCCCCCGGCTATGATCGTTCCCGCGGTATCCCTTGCCCTTGCGGCGATCAGGATGCACTGCAGAACGATAACAAAGAGCAGGATGATGATTCCGCAGCACCCGACAAAGCCAAGCTCTTCTCCCGCAATCGTAAATATAAAATCCGTCTGCGCCTCCGAGATAAAATTCCCGTTCTTCACAGAACTTATAACATTGTTATTTAATCCTTTCCCGTTCAGCTGGCCAGAGCCGATGGCCGTAATCGAATTGATCTACTGGTAGGCCTCCGTAGAAGCGTATTCATCCGGCTTTAACCACGCAAGGATCCGCTTTTGCTGGAAGGGCTTTAAGATCGTCTGCCCTTCTCTTGTTACCATATTGAAAAATACGATAACGGCAGGCACCCCCACGGCGATCACCGGCAGGATCACCTTATAGGTCAGGCCTCCGACAAACATCGTAGTAGCAAAGATCGCAAGGATCATAACCGAGGTCGAAAGATCCGGCTGGTCGATGATCAGATAAAACGGCGGAAGGATCAAAAGAACGCAGGCTGCGATCACTCGAAACGTATTGAGACTGCTCTTATGTTTCATAATAAACTGCGCATAGAATAAAATCAACAAAATTTTGACAAGCTCGGAGGGCTGAAAACGGAAGCTTCCGATCTCAAACCACCGGGACGCTCCCCCCGCGGAGTCCCCAAACAGCTTGACCAGAACTAACATCGCTATGGCAGCCAGATAGATGATCCAGTAAAATTTCAGATAAAAATGATAGTCGATAAACGACACAATCAGCATAACGACCACACCGATCACAAGTCCCTGGATCTGTCTTGTCTGCAGCTCCTCCTTGGCGCTCCCAATCAGAAGGATCCCCAACACGGAAGCCGCGATACAGCAGAGGACCAGAAAAAAGCCGTATTTTCGGATATTATAGTTATCAAACCACTCTCTCATATATTCAGATGCTCGATGGAGTCCGGGCTGATCTCCTCTACGGCAAGCCCTTCTTCCTTCACAAAAACGATCTTGGGTGTCGCTTTGCTCTTAAAAAATCCCCGTTTCGAAAAAACATTCACCGCCTTTTCTCCGATGCAGAGCTTCGTCGGCTTTAAGTCCAGGGCGACAATAAAGCTGTCCTCGTTCCCCCGTGCGCCAGCCCTCGCGGTTCCGTAGAGCGTTCCGAGGATAATGATATTTCCCGAGGAGATCACCTCTCCGCCGGCATTGACATCCCCTAAAACAATGATATCCGTATCGGCCTCGATGACATCCCCGGCCCGGACGATCCCCTTGTAAAACTTTGACAGCAGATTGTCCTGTTTTCCAAGGAAGCAGCTTCCGGCCCTTAAATACTGCCTGTTCTTATCATCGTTTCCGATAATGCTTAACACCGTAAGCTCGGAATTATCGCTGATGGCATCCACCAAAAGCCTCTCCTCCTCAGACGCCAAAGCCCTGCCCTCAAAGGAGATCACCATTTTCGCGTTCCCAAAAAATCCCGCGGATTCCCGAAACTTCTTCCCCAGGGCTGTATACAGCTCATCAAACGGGATCAGCGGATTTAAGATCACCGAAAGGCCGTTTGGATATTTTTTGATCACTACCTCATTCATAAAAGCTCTCCTGCGCTTTTTCTGCCAGATTCTCAGGGACGATCAGCTGCGATAATCCTAGTCCTCGATGATCTCCTGCTCCTGAGTCTCAGCGATACCGTTGAGCAAAGTCTCCTCGTCCTCGAGACCGAAGTAATACTTATAGACATCCGCCGCCATAGAAGCCGCGTTTGCGGAGGTATAGCCGTAGGCGATCCGGACGGCAACAGAGATCTCGGGCGACTCAAAGGGGGCGTAGCCGAGAAACAGCGCATGATTCGTCCGGGACTTCGAGGTCTGGGCGGTTCCGGTTTTTCCGGCGCTTTCGATCCCGATCCCCTTTAAGGCGTTGGTCTTGTTCTGGGCGACTAATTTCATTCCGGTCCGGATCGCGTCCCAGGTCGATTCCTTCAGCATGACTGTATTCCGGACCCCGTGGGAGCCCCTGCGGATCAGATGCCCGTCCTGCCCCTCGACGTGATCCAGTAAGGTCAGATCATAGCATTTACCGCCGTTTGCGATGGTATTGACGTACCTTGCCAGACCGATCGTCGTATAGTTATGGGAGCCCTGTCCGATGGCGGAGTCAATCGGCAGCGTATCGGAAAACTTCGGATCGTTCTCCTCCATCTCGATCCCGGTCTTCTCCGTCAGACCGAACTGATCCGCGAACATCCTGAGCTTATCGAGACCTAACTGCTCATTGTATCTCGTCGTCATCAGATTCGTACTCAGACGGTAGCCCACCTCATAGAAGAAGGCGTTGCAGGAATTTTCGATCGCGTGTACCACATCCAGATACCCATGTCCATAGGGATAGATCCAGCAGGTCTTTTCCACCTCGATGCTTTCCAGCTTATAGGTCCCCTTGCAGTACAGCCGTTCCCCGATATTGATAATGCCGTTTTCCAGCCCCGTCGCCGCGCTGACCATCTTAAAGGTCGAGCCGGGAGCCGTCATCTGCTGGGTTGCGTTGTTGTACATCGGACTGGAGAGATCCGCCATCAGCTTGCCGTAATAGGCGGAGTCGATGGTGTTCGTCAGACGGTTGGCATCGTATCCGGGGTAGGTCACGCACGCTAAGATCTCTCCCTCCATATTCATAACAACGCAGGATCCGGAGCATGGGTCAAGCGCCAGCTGCGCCGGAGTGATCTCGATATTCGCGATCTTATTGATCATAAAGTCATAAGGCGTCTTTGCCCCGGTCTCCACCTCGTATTTCTCCGAGCTTTTGGCGTAGACCACATTCTGCTCAAACAGGATCATACAGATCTGCCGCCCGGTGATATCGTTGTCCCGGATCATGTATTTATAGATCCGCTTGGAAAAGCCGGTATCATTCTTTAAATCCTCGCAGATAAAGTCCACGAGTCTCCCGTAAACCTCCTCCGAGGACAGATATTCCGAATCGGTATTGAACTTCGAAATATCGATCCAGTTCTGGGACAGACAGTAGTTCAGGTATTCCTTTAGCGAGATCGTTTCATCGATTGCCCAGGCGATATACTCAGGATCCTCTCTGTTTACCGACGAGGACATGATCACGCCGACATTGTTCGAGCTCAGGCGCTGTACCAGATAGCTCTCATAGACCTGATACTCCACCGGCAGGTCCTTATAAGGCGTCGCTCCGCTTAAAAGCTCTTCTCGAAGGCCTGAGAGCGCCCTCTCCTGTCTTGCGAGAAAGGCAGCATAGACCTCCTTTTCGTAGGTATGGGCGTTCTCGCTCGAAAACTGTCCGATATCAATTACATTGTTATTAATCAGGGCATAGTACACATCATCAATCGGGATCATCATCAACGACGATTTAACGACCGAATTATTGTACTCCTTCATATTGATGATCTTCGAAACCAGGATCCCTGCCAGCTTCTGCTCCATCATATTGTAGATCGCCCGCTGGAGCTTTGCGTCAATGGAAAGATAGACATTATTCCCCGCGACAGGGTCCTCATGCTCCGAAGTCTCAAGCACCTTTCCCACATTATCCGTAAAGACGACATCCTTGCCCTTGACGCCCTGCAGCTCCTCCTCAAAGGCCTTCTCGATCCCCGCCTTACCCACGGTATCCGTAATTGTATAGGAATGGGCGGACCCCGCAAGCTCCGCCAGATCGTCAGGCGAGGCGTTTCCTACATACCCGAGAATATGCGCCATATATTCCGAATCATTATAGCGCCTCAGTAACTCTTCCTCGACATCCACGCCCTGCAGCCGGTACTTGTTCTCCATGATCGCCGCCACCGTCTCATCGGAAACGTCCTCCGCGATGACCGTTGAAAGATATTTCTGGTAGCTGTTCGTACTCATGGCATACCGGACCGTAATGATCTTTAAGATGTCCTCTGGCGAGTACCCCATCATCGGAACGAATTCCCGCTCTCCCTCCTTGGAAACAGCGAAGTTGCCGATGCCGTAGTTCTTCGACTCACAGAGAAAGGCGATGACATCGTAGGGCGTAGAGCTTCTCTCCTCATAGGACAGATCGTCGATCGTTTTATAGCCGTAGATATCCGCAAGGAACCGCTGTAATCTCGTATCGGAGAGCGTGAACTCATATTCGCCGTTCTCGTTTAAGATAATATTAAAGTCACTGATCACCTTGTCCCCATGCTTTTCTACCATACCTACGGTCTCAAGGATCGTCCGGTTGAGCTCGCTGTTTTTCGTCGAAGAGGATTCATAATTATCCTCGATCGTTACCGAATAGGCTAACTCGTTATAGGCCAGAAGCTCCCCGTTTCGGTCATAGATATTGCCTCTCGCGCTTTTTAGGGTGATCTCCTTTTTGATCTTTAGGGTAAAATTATTTAAGTACTGCTCTCCCTCGATGATCTGTAAGGCAAAAAGTCTTCTTATCAGGATAAAAAACAGGATCACGATCAGAAGCAGTAGCACAAAGAGCCTCGACAATATGGTATTTTTCAGAAAATCCCTGATATCACTCCACAAAATAAAATACCTTTACAGCTTTTCGAGCTTCTCATTCACAAACAAAATCCCCCTGTACAGAAGGATTGTCGCCACGATCGTATAGACGATCTCCGGGAGGATAATGTGTACGATATAATACCCGATATGCAGCCTCCCGCGCAGCAGAAACAGAAAGACATAACAGATAAAGCAGTAAATGATCTCGCTGGCGGAGATCATGATCATCGGCAGTTTGACATCCTCCGGGTAGAACATGGAACTGAAGCTGCCGTTCAGATAACCGATAAAGGTATAGACTAAGGCGTAAAATCCGAGGAAGTTCCCGAAAAAGATATCGACGCAGAGCCCGCAGACAAAGCCTACGGACATCCCCTCCTTTCTGCCGCGCATAATCCCGAAGCTCGCGGTCAGAATGATCAGCAGATTCGGTACGATCCCGCCGAGAGAAACAAGCGTCAGGACACTGGACTGAAGGATAAACGCCGCTATAATCAGAATGAATTCTACGATGATCCGGATCATTGGGAATCCCTCGTCTGTTTGAGATCGAGGACTACAAGCACGGTATTTAACCGCTTGAAATCCACCACCGGCGTAAGATATCCGGATTTAGTCAGGTTGTTGGCGTCGTCTGTGATCTCCGTGATATAGCCGATCGTGATATTCGGAAGATATTTGTCGGAGATCGTTGAGGTAACGATCTGGTCTCCGATAGCGACCTGCCCTTCGGTATCCACAAGCTGTCCGAACCGGATCAGGCCGTCGTTCATCAGCTCCAGATCCCCGGATACGATCAGATTGTCCGAGGTAGACATGACCATGCCCGAAAGGTTCGAATCGTCGTCAATGATGGACTGGACGCTGGCCCAGTTCGGTCCGACCTCCGTCACGATCCCCACAAGGCCGGAGCCCGCCATCACGTTCATATCCGGCAGAATCCCGTCGTTTGCTCCCTTATCGATGACAAAGGTAGAAAACCAGTTGCCGGTATCCTTTCCGATAACTCTGGCACCGGTCTTTTCATAATCGGAATACTGTTCGCTGAGCTGAAACAGGGTCCTGAGCTCGGAAAGCTCGTATTTGTCGCTCTGAAGGTCATTGATCGAAAGCTGAAGCTCGGTGATCTGCGCCTTAAGCTCCTTGTTTTCCTCCGTCAGCTCGCTTAAGGTCTTTAAATCCTCGGCGCGATTTGACAGCCATTCGCCGGCCTTCCCGATCCCCTTCTGAAAGGGGACGATGATGACTCCCGCCACCGCGTCAAAGGGTCCTGACGCGAAATCCGCGGCAAAGGACAGGATCATCAGCGTAATGCAGAGGATCGTCAGGATCAAAAGGACATATTTACTTTGGATCGAAAACTTCTTTTTTCTGTTCCCGGGCATCTTCTATCGTAAGAAGGAGACAAATCTGTCTCCTTAAAAATCGCATGTTATTCAATCGAGTTTCGGATCGTTGAGATCGCGCCCCTGAAGCGCTCATTGGTAATGATCTGGGACAGACCGTAGGCGACGGAGCCCTCGCCGTTGGAGGAAAAATTGACCTTCAGGCCGGTACTTCTCGCGATCAGCTCGTGGAGGTTTCCGATGGAAGCGCTGCCTCCGGTCAGAAAAATCCCCTTCCGATAGATATCCGCGGCCAGCTCCGGAGGCGTCCGCTCGAGGATCACCCGGACATTGTCGATAATCATATCGAAATGCTCGCTCATGGCCTTTTCCACCAGATTAGTCGGAATATTCCGCTCTACGGGAAGACCGGTAACGATATCCCTTCCGTAGACGACGGCATCCGAATCCGCGGCCTTCAGCTCCGACAGAGCGATTTTGACCCGCTCGGCCGTTTTCATTCCGATTAACAGATTATACTCCTTGCGGACGATGTTCTTGATACTGTCGTCGAATTTCTTTCCGCCGATCTTGATCAGCTTGGACAGAACGATCCCTCCCAGAGAAAGGATCGAGATCTCCGTTGTTTCATAGCCCACATTGACGATCAGAACGCCCTGGGAATTGCTGATATCCACGTTCAGTCCGATGGCATCGGCGATAGCCTTCTCTACCGTATAGATATTGTGGGCACGGACGTTGCTCTCCTTGATCAGATCGTAAAACGCCCGCTTCTCCACATCCGTAATGTCCGTAGGCACGGAAATATAAAAATCCGCGTTTTTCAGGTTCCCGTCCATTTCATCGAGTAAGAAGCTTTTCAGCAGCGACTGCATATGATGGATATCCGCGATCACGCCGTTTACAAGCGGAAAGGACACAACAATATTAGACGGCGCCTTTTCATACATGGTAAAGGCCTCGTCTCCGTAAGCAAAGATCGTATGTCTGTTCTGAACCGCGATAATATTCTTGTGACTGGAAATCGTTTCCCGAAATCCGTTATAGATCTTTATATTATAAGTACCCAGATCGATCCCAAATGTACTTGTTGCCAATTTTCAAACTCCCTCATTTCCAAACGGCTGCAAGCCCCCACAGCTTCAAAGTAAAGCGGCCGCAATTTCCCCTGATTTACAGCAGCCGTTCCTCCTTGAAGCTGAAATAGCTGCTGTCCCCGATGATGATATGATCAAGCAGCTCGATGTTCATCAAGTGTCCGGCCTTTTTGAGATTCTCTGTCATCTCCAGATCCTGCCTGCTCGGCGTCGGATTTCCCCCTGGATGATTATGCATCAAAACGATCCGTACCGCTCCGTTTTCGATTGCGATCTTAAATATTTCTCTGGCAGAGATAAGCGTCTGATTGACCAGACCGGAGCTTACGATCTCATCGCAGATCGGACGATTCGAAGCATTCAGGCAGATCAGCTTTGTCTTCTCGACATCCAGATGCTTGATGGATTCGCCGTAATAGGAGGCGATATCCGCCGCCATCCGAAAGTCGACCCCTTTGGTAAATTTCGCGGTGGCTGTTCGTTTTGCGATTTCAGCGACGCATTTTAACGTCACCGCCTTGACCATACCAATCCCCGGGACCTTCATTAAGGAGGCCACGGAGCGATGCTGAATCGCCAGGATATTGGTAGTTCCGTCCGGCATCTCAAGGACCTTTCGGGCTACCTCCAGACACGGTGCGGACTCTGTACCGGTTTTTATAATGACCGCGATCAGTTCGGCATCCGACAGGACCTCCGCTCCCCGTTTAAAGCACTTCTCATAGGGTCTCTCGTCCGGGGGCAGCTCCTTCATACAGATTTTGTCTTTGTTTTCCTTTTTCATAATTCCTCCCAAAAGATTTTGGACATGCAGACGGGAGAATCCGGCAGGAAAAAAATCCCTGCCCGGAAAAGGAAACCAATCATACTCGCGAACGCAATTAATTGCCGTTTTTGATAAAGCATACTTACCGGAATTGCGTTTGCGAGTCCGGTTGATCGGCAACGAAAATCGTTAACCAGTATAAGTTGTTTCTCCTAGTTTAACATAAATACGGCGACAATAAAAGAGTCCGCTCAAACTTTATCTCCTCATGAAAATCAAAAAA
>JAFSXN010000013.1 GCA_017444015.1 Lachnospiraceae bacterium
ATAAGGTATGGCAAAGAATATTTCATTTACAATAAAGTTCTGGCGCCAGAATGGCCCCAGGGTAAATTATAAAAAGACACACTCACAGACTCTGCTTCCGATGCTGAGCGAGATCTGCCGGATGACGGAGGCGGATCTGAGTACCATCGACGCGATCGCGGTAGCAAAGGGACCGGGTTCCTTTACGGGGCTGCGGATCGGCTCGGCTACGGTCAAGGGCCTGGGACTTGCTCTTGATAAACCGATCATCCCGGTGCCGACGGTTGACGCGTTAGCTTACAATGCCTGGGGCTATAACGGAATCGTCTGTCCGATGATGGATGCGAGACGGACGCAGGTTTATACCGGGATCTATGCTTTTGCAGACGGATTTCAGGTCCTTCTGCCTCAATGCGCCATAGAAGTCGGTGAGCTGGCAGACCGGCTGAATGCTCTTTGGGAAAATACAGGGTTTTCGGATCAAAGCATAAAAAAACAAGTGTTAGTCCTCGGGGATGGCGTTCCGGTCTACAAAGAGCTGCTTGAGCATAAGGTAAAGCTTCCCTTTGAATTCGCTCCCGCCCATATGGGGAGACAAAGAGCGGGAGCATTGGGAGTTCTGGCACAGAGCTTCTACAAAGAGGGGATCGTGGAGAGCGCGGCAGAGCATAAACCGGAGTATCTGAGGCTTTCCCAGGCAGAACGGGAGAGGCTTTTGGCGCAGAGAGAAAAAGAAGAAGCGGGAGAGAGAGGGAACCCTGTTGTGATCCGGACGATGACAGAAGCAGATGTTGACGCAGTCTGCGCTTTCGAGGAGGCAGTCTTCTCTATGCCCTGGAAAAAACCGGATTTTCTGGATATGGTAAGACGGGATAACCTGTCCTACCTGGTGATCGAAAAGGACGGGAAGGTGGTCGGCGGAGCGGGGATCCGGGAGATCCTCGGAGACATTGAGCTGACAAATGTAGCCGTGCTGCCGGAATATCGAAGGCAGGGTCTCGCAAAAAGGCTTATGAAGGCTGTTTTCGAAGAAGGGAAACGGCTGGGCGGGAACCAGATGACTCTGGAGGTTCGAAAAAGCAATATTGCCGCGATCCGGCTCTATGAAGGATCAGGTTTTCAGACAGAAGGCGTCCGGAAGGATTTTTATGAGAAGCCTGCAGAGGATGCACTGATCATGTGGAAGCGTGCTCTGTAAGTATGTCCGAACGCTTTGTGCTGGTATTGCCTGTTTTCTGAAGAACGTTTCCTATGCAGGCAGGGCAACTGAACAGAGGCAGGAAGCGTCTGATCTGCTAAAGCTATGAAGGATCCGGTAAAGAGACGGAAGGCGTGCCGGCGAGAAACCGGCAAGGGTCTGGTTATTATATTTGCACAGGGGAGAGATAAAGGCGGATGTTGGATGTATGTTTGCTGGGAACGGGCGGAATGATGCCTCTTCCCTACAGGTGGCTTACATCGCTTTTGATGAGATACAATGGAAGCAGCATCCTGATCGATTGCGGGGAAGGCACCCAGATCGCGATGCGAAAAAAGGGATGGAGCGCAAAGCCCATCGATGTGATCTGCTTTACCCATTACCATGCGGACCATATCAGCGGATTGCCCGGAATGTTATTGACTATGGGAAATGCTGAACGGACGGAGCCGGTTCTGATGATCGGTCCAAAGGGGCTGGAACGGGTGGTAAACGCGCTCAGGACCATTGCTCCGGAGCTGCCCTTTGAGATCATTTATCGCGAGATAAACGGGAGCGAGGAGAAGATCGGGTTTAACGGATATTCCCTGACCGCCTTTAAGGTGAATCACAATGTGACCTGTTACGGCTATACGATGTCGATCGGAAGAGCCGGAAAATTTGACGCACAGAGGGCAAAAGAGCAGGATATTCCTCTTCCTTTCTGGAGCAGGCTGCAAAAGGGCGAAGAGATCGATTGGGAAGGCAGGCATCTGACCCCGGATATGGTCTTAGGGCCGGTAAGGAAGGGTATTAAGCTGACGTACTGTACCGACAGCAGACCGGTCGATTCCATTATCAGAAACGCGGAAGGATCCGATCTCTTTATCTGCGAAGGAATGTACGGTGAAGAGGACTCGGAAGAAAAAGCAAAAGAACATAAGCATATGACCTTCTATGAGGCCGCACAGCTGGCAAAACAGGCAGAGGTAAAGGACTTGTGGCTGACACATTATTCTCCCTCGCTGGCAAGACCGAAGGATTACGAGAATGAGGTCAGGAAGGTTTTTCC
>JAFSXN010000149.1 GCA_017444015.1 Lachnospiraceae bacterium
GATTGATAAGTATACTCCGGTGAGTGCGAATCCGGAGTTAAGAGAGGAGGTATCAACTATGCCGGGAATGAGTCAGGTAATATTTAACAGAGGATTTTCAGAGGGAGTATCTCAGGGTATTTCCCAAGGTATTTCTCAGGGGATCTCTCAGGGGATCTCTCAGGGAATAGTTCAGGGAGCGGAGGAAAAACAATCCGATAACGTAAGGAAGCTGGCTGAATACTTTATGAAAGAAAATCCTGAAACGACGATTGAGCAGGCCACAGAAATGGCAGAAAAGATACTTAAGTGATCTACTCAAAAGGGAAAAATATAACGTATGTAAACCAAATTTCGTATTACACGGCAACGGATTATTATGAGCTGACCGGAGACGAGAGTGTTGAGCTGATCGACGGTATCATATCTCGGTGATCTGCGACCCGAACAAGCTCACCAAGCAGGGCTGTACCGGCGCGCCGGACTGGATCATAGAAATTGTTTCTCCTGGCAACGAAGGATATGATTACTTACGGAAATTCAGATTGTACAATGCGGCAGGGGTGCGGGAATACTGGATCGCAGACCCTCAACAGGAGGGTGTGTTGGTACACGAGCTGGAAGATGAAAAAATGTACTCAAGTTTGTATTCCATGAAGGATCAGGTCCGGGTGGGTATCTATGAGGATCTGACCATAGATTTCGCGGATATTTCCGCAAGATTGCAGGAAACATCTGCCCAGTCTCATCTGGGTGGTTACAGAAGCGTTTTATCGTAAACGAATTAAATATACTCGCGAACGCAATTAGCTGCCGATTACGACTAAGCAAATGTACTGAAATCGCGTTTGCGAGTCTGGTTTATCGGCAACGAAAATCGTTAACAAGTATAAATTCGTTTACGATAATAGTTGATGCGCACGATTGCGGTAAGGAAGGCGCTTTCAGCGCTCCGCAATCGGCGCAACAGGAAACGAATAAATTCGTTTCCTATCTAATTAGGAAGAAAAAATGGGAAAGTTGTATGTGATCGGGATCGGCCCGGGAGAAGAAGCGGGACTTACCTTAAAAGCCAGGAAAGCCCTAAAAGAATGCGAGCTGATCTGTGGATATGGAGTTTATATCGAGCTTGTCAAAGCATTTTTGAGCGAAGAAACAGACAAAAAACTGCCGGAGTTCTACGTTACCTCTATGAAACAGGAAACCGAGCGGGTGAAATATGCCTGTGAACAGGCTGCACAAGACGGAAGAAAAACAGTATGTCTGGTCTGCAGCGGAGATGCCGGAGTCTACGGTCTGGCAGGCCTTGTACTGGAATATCTGTATGGATCGGAAGCAGAGGATACCGGAACAACCGCAGAAACCGACTCAGACAATGGAATAAAAGTGAAAACTTCCGAGAGGCTTCAGCTTGAGATCGTTCCCGGCGTTACTGCGGCTCTGTCGGGAGCAGCGGTTCTTGGAGCGCCGCTTATGAACGATTTCTGCGTGATCTCGCTGTCGGATCTGATGACCCCCTGGGAGGTCATAGAAAAACGTCTGCGGGCCGCAGCCCAGGGAGATTTCCCGATCTGTATCTATAATCCGATGTCAAACCACAGACCGGAGCATTTAAAACGGGCCTGTGAGCTTCTTCTAAAGGAAAAGCCCGCGGAAACGGTCTGCGGATATGTACAGAATATCGGAAGAGATGGGGAGAGCTTTGGGATCCTTCCGCTTTCCGAGTTAAAGGATGCGAAGCTCGATATGTTTACCACCGTTTTCATCGGCTCCTCCCAGACCGTTACCATCGGAGGAAGGATGGTCACGAGGCGGGGATACGAGCTGGAGAACGGATCACAGCACAGAAAATGAAGATAAACGTGGCTGGACGGATACGGATAATTGTTTTTGGCGGAACGACGGAAGGGAGAGAGGCCGTTCTTGCCTTACTGAAAGAGGGCTATGAGACAGCATTAAGCGTTGCGACCCGGACGGGACTTGAGGCATTGCAGGCAACGCCCCTGCAACTTTCGGAAGAAAGAACAGCAAAGATCATCGTCGGGCGAAAGGATGAGAAAGAACTGATATCGCTGATCACGGAGTACGATATCTGTATCGACGCGACGCATCCCTACGCCAGAGAGATCACTCAGAACCTGAAGCACGCCTGCGAGGTGACAAAAACTCCCTATTACCGCCTGCTGCGCGAGAAGTCGGATTCCGACAAAGTCCGTCCAAGCATTCCCGGCTTTGAGACCCGGTATGTTAGGGATACCAGAGAAGCCGCTGAGCTTTTGAAGAAGTCCTCCGATACCGGAAATATCCTTCTCACAACCGGTTCGAAAGAGCTTTCCGCCTTCGAAGGGATCGACCGGGAAAGGCTGTACGCAAGGGTCCTTCCGACGAAGGAATCTATCGAAGCCTGCGAAAAAAACGGGATCCCAAGAACGAATATCCTCGCTCTGTGGGGGCCCTTTTCCAAGGCCTTGAATCTTGCTCTTCTTTTGCAGTATAAAATCCGCTTTCTCGTTACCAAAGAAAGCGGAAAGGAGGGCGGTTTTACAGAAAAATATCAGGCGGCAGAGGAAGCCGGCTGCAGCCTGATCATCATAGAACGTCCGGAAGAAAATGGAATGACACTTGAAGAGATCCTTCGGGAACTGGAACGGAACGCTTTTATCGTAAACGAGTAAATTCGCTCCCTGTACTTTTCAGGACTGCCCGAAAGATCCGCCCTCGTGATGCCTGCTCTTGATCGCATACATTTTCTTGTCACCGCTGTGAACAAAGGCTTCGGCGTCCTTCTGCTCCGATGTCTTGCGCTCGATCCCGATACTGACGGAAAGACCGATATCGTTCTGTCTGAGAAGACTCCGAACCCGAAACTCGATCTCACGGATCTTATCCTTCAAATCCTCATCCGATACATTCCTGAGATAAAGCGCCGCGAATTCATCTCCTCCAAGCCTTACAGGCAACGCTTCGTCAAAGATTGCCCTGATCGCGTAGGCGGTTTTGATCAGAACCTCGTCACCTCGGGCGTGCCCGAAATTATCATTAACCTGTTTAAAGTTATCCAGATCCATATATAACAGGGTCATCTCGGAATCGATATTCTCATTGATGTAATCATAAAAATAGCGTCTGTTATATATTCCGGTCAGACCATCGGTATTGGCAGCGTCTATGATCGTCTGCTCATATTCTCTCTGAATCGTGACATCGCGGAACAGGCAAAAATACCCGGAAAGGTCGTCAAAGGTATTGCGGATCTCCTGCTCGATCACAATAAAATCAAAGCTTTTGCCATTATATTCGATCAGATATTCCTGCGTGACGGCGTGACCGGTCTCATTGATCTCCGGCTCGCCCACCGGCTTCATATATTTTTTCTTCCAGTCGGGATAATATAATTTCTCCGCCTCTTCTTCATTCAATCCGAAAAATTCACAGAAATTACTGTTTACACGGATCGTTTTCCAATCGGTTTCGCACATGATCACGGGAAAAGGGATGCTTCCGGTCAGGATCGTCAGCTGGATCCCCATATTTTCGAAGTCCGTGATATCGTGGCCCATTCCGACAGTGCCGATGATATTCTGAAACATATCATACATCGGCGCCTTATAGGTCACAAACTGCTTCATGCCTTCATCCGTGCCGACAGGCTCCTGAAACGTCAGCAGCGACTTTTTACTGATGACCTGGTCTTCGGATTCCTTACAGGAAAAAGCCGCTTCCTCCGGAACGTTCCAGATATAGCCGTGGGTTTTCCCCTCGCAGTCCTCCTTTGTTTTGCGTACGATCTTTGCAAAGGCGTTATTGACGTTATGATGCAGACCGTTCAATTCCTTGAACCACATCATATCCGGCAGGGTATTCAGCGCGGAATTCAGCATATTGTAGCCCATAAAGGCTTTATAGTCCGAGGTAATCTTATGAAACAGCGCCGTCAGCCTGTAGGCTTTTTCCTCCTCCGGATCGCCCAGGTAGAGGATCGTCGAGATATCAGGCTCAAGCTCCCCCGGGACCTCAGAAAAGGTTTCCGCGATATATACGATATATTTACTGCGAAGCCAGGCGTTTTCGACCTCTTTAAAGTCCTCCCTGTTATCTGCAACAAAGAGGTAGGACCTGTCGTCCGCCAGAGTATTTAACTGCTCCTTCGAAAAAGGGGCTCTGTTTGTAATGAAAAGCTCTGTAAATTTTTCCGAAACTGCAAAAAGAGTCGGCTCAACACCGACAAAGGAACAAATATCCAGATTTTGCTTAACCATTTATTTCCTCTCCGTGGAAAAAAGTCAACTCAACACGTAAAGCCGTGAAAACTCCAAAAATCATTATACACCGGTTTCATTCTCCGCGCAAATCCCTCTGTAGGATAACGGAGGATAAAACCAAAAGCTCCTCTCTTGCAGCCAGCGCAAACGTCACCCCGTTTTTGGAAAACTTTCTTTCTATAAGAAAATCAGGCGCTGAACCTGCCCGGCTGTCGGAAACTACTTCTTTCCCCTGCGGCAGCGCCTTGATACAGGCATATACCGCGCTTCGCTCCGAAACGCAATCCACTCCCGTCGTTTCCTTTACAAAATCCGAAGCGCTGAACTCTCCCGAAAGCTCATTCAACTGCGCCGCCGAGAAAAATTCCACCGGAAAGCCGTTCTTTTCACAGAAATCAATCAATCCCGTTTCTCCGCGTTTCAACTCAATACTCGCGGCGGAAACGATACACTCCCGATAGATTCCCGAACTCTTTAAAAAAACCTCAAAAGCTCTCCCGATCTGCTCCCCTGAAACACCCTTTTTACAGCCGATCCCAAGGCAGGCGGTTTTGGGACACAACCATAAGGATTTATCAATAGCATTGTTATCCAATGCTCCGGCCGACTTTCGCAAATCGATCAGTATCGTCGGGAGCTCATCGGTCAAGATCGGTTCTTTGGAAAGCTCTCTCACCGACCCGTCTTCTGTGTTCCATAAAAAAGAGGTATGGCTTGTTTCTTCGATCCGGATCGGATAAACGCTCTGAAACCGTAAAGTCTTCCCACGAAGCACCGTTTTTGAAATCTCCTTGATCTTCTCCGGATTCAGAATGACTAACCCCTGATCCTTCGCCCAGGTATCAACAGCGAATTTCCCATTGATATCCGTAGCGGTCGTGATCACCGGCCTGCCTCCCGTGATCTCCGCGATTCTCTTCGTAAGCTCGTTTGCTCCTCCCAGATGCCCCGAGAGCAGCGAGATCACGTTTTCTCCCCTTTCATCCACAACAATGACCGCCGGATCGGAAACCTTGCTTTTTACAAAAGGCGCGATCGCCCGTACCGCGATCCCGCAGGCTCCGATAAAGATCAGCGCAAAAGCTCCCGCAAAAGCCTCTCTGGTCCATCCTTCTAACGATATCCGAGAATCCTTTCCACAGCGCTCCCACCGTATTTCCTGCGAAGAGCCCGGCAAAGCAGCTTCTTCAAAACCGCTTTCCCTCGGAGCCAGCCCCTCTGCGATCCTTTTTGCAAGCTGCTCGCCGGCGTCGGTAAAGCAAAGTATACGAATATTTCTATCTGTTCTGCTTGACATCAGCTGCCTCTTGCGTTCCCTGCCTGTATTCCGTCGAAAAATCCGCCGCGTAGAGCCTGCTCTTTTCGTAAGCCTCCGAAAGAAACTCCCCGACGATGATCAACGCCGTTTTCGTTATCCCGTTCTTCCTTACCGTTTCCGACAGCTCCGACAGCCTGCACCGAAAGATCCGCTCTTCAGGCCAGCTTACCTTATAGAGAATCGCCACAGGCGTATCCTTCGTATAAGTTCCTCCCGCAAGCAGCTCCCTCTCAACCTCCTCTGCCAGACCGATCGAAAGGAAGATCGCCATAGTTGCCCCGTGGGCGGAAAGCTCCCGCAGCCTCTCCCTCTCCGGAACAGCCGTCCTGCCCTCCATCCTCGTTATGATCACACTCTGGCTGACTCCCGCCGGGGTATATTCGGTTTCAAGCGCCGCAGCGGAAGCGTTGAAGCTTGAGACCCCGGGAGTCACATCAAAGGCGATCCCCTTCTCTCGAAGCGCGTCAATCTGCTCTCTGATCGCTCCGTAAAGACCCGGATCGCCGGAATGGAGTCTGACGGTCGTAAGACCCTGCTCCTCTGCCAGAGAAATCTCCGAAAGAACCTCCTCAAGCGTCATCCTTGCGCTGTCAAACAGCCTCGCATCCTCTTTGCACAGCCCCAAAAGCTCCGGATTTACAAGGCTTCCGGCGTAGATGACCATATCCGCGTTTCTCAAAAGCTCCTGTCCCCGGACCGTGATCAGATCCACCGCCCCCGGCCCCGCTCCAACAAAATGTACCATACCTGTCAGCTCCTTTTAAAAAACATCATACGAACAGATCATCCCCGGAAACAACGTTCTGCACAACATCGGAATACTCATTTCTCTTCAGACCGCCTTCCGTTACGAGTGTAATATGCAAAGCCTTGTCTGACCTCACCTCTGTCCGGAACAACTCAACTCTGGTTCGCAGCTCTTCTTCATATTTTTGGTCTATCACAAACTCCGTGTCCGTATATTTCATCTCGCAGATATTGATCACATCATCCCGCCTGTCAATCAATAGATCGATCTGCGCGCCGCCTTTTTTTGAGGCACTCCTCCACGAATATTCTGTACTCGAAACACCGGAAATTCCCAGCGCCTGTTTGATCTGGGGAATATGGCACAGACAGACTATTTCAAACGCGTTTCCCCGCCAGGAATAATAAGCACCGGTCTTATAAAACCCCTGCCAGGAATCAACCTTTTCTTCCCGAAGAAATCGATAAGAAAATAGCACAAAAGGGTCGATCAGCTGATAATAATACCCCTGCTTATTCTTGGCGTAATTCTTATATCTTCTGATAAATCCGCATTGCTCCAGCTCTCTTAAGGCCTTTGTCAACCCCTCTCCATCTGATACTCCCGATTCTTCCGCCAGCTCGGTGCGAAGCATACCTGTCTTTTTCTCAGCAATAGCTTCGATGATCCGTATATGGTTTTTTGCGTTCTTAAACAGCGATTCAAATAAATGATCGTATTCGAAATGAAGCTGCCCCTGCGGGTTTATAACAAGCTCATCGATATTCTGCACCAGTCCCTGACGCTTATCAAACAGATTCAGATAATAGGGTATCCCTCCAAAAACCATATAGCTTTCTATGATCTGCCTGCGCGTCAGCACTATCCCGCTGTTCTCAAAGAAAGCCTCACATTCCTGCAACGTAAACGGATTCAACAGCATTTTCCCTGTGATCCGGTTATAAAATCCGCCTTTGTCAAACAGTATATGACTCGTTATCCAGGAGGTCGCGGATCCGCATACGATCAGTAACAATTCCTGTTCAGAGGAACCGAAGCCATTCCAGAAATGATCGAGCGCAGTCCTGAAATCCGAACGCGCCGTATCCATCCAGGGAACCTCATCCAGAAAAACAACTTTTCTCCCACTGACCGCATCTCTGTACACCTTTTCATCCTTTAAAAGGATTCGAAGCCTCCTGAATGCCTCATACCAGTCCCTCGGGACAATCTTTTCCTTATCTCCATAGCTGATCAGAGATTCGTTAAAGTTCTTCAGCTGGCTGTGTGTCTTACCATTCAGGAGTCCTGTTGCGTAGAACGCAAACTGATTGTTAAAAAATTCCTTAATAAGAAACGTTTTTCCGACACGGCGTCTGCCGTATACGACTATAAACTCCGGTTTCTGAGAAAACAGGCAGCGCTCCAGCTGATCCTGCTCTCTCGTTCTTCCGATGATTTTCATCAGAAACTCCTTATAATCTGCTGAAATATAGTTTGAAAACACGATTTCAGCAGATTATAAACATTTTTAGTCATATATTCTGCTGAATACTTGTAGTATACCACATGCTCCCGACACTTCAAAGTTCTTTTTTTTCCTGATATCCCGATAAACTTAACTGAAGCGCCGTTTTCCGCTTTTCATTTATACCTTAAAAAACATCACCGCCCCGATCCGAAGGCTGCTTTCCATGCCTTTCTCGTGCTTACGGATCCGTTCGTTTAAATGGAACTGAATTGCTGAAAGAAGAGCGTTCAGTACCCGGATCAAAAGCCCCTCAGATTCCTCCCGGATCAGGGAAAACGCCGCTTCCGTCGTCGATGCCCCCAAGATCCTTTTACAGTGTTCTGACCCCGCTCCCTGTACTGCCGCGTGAGCGCAGATCAGCTCCATCCGGCAATCCGCCATCCGGCTGTGGGTATTCATGATCCCTCCGGCAAGCTTTACCAGCTTTCCCGCGTGACCGATCAGCAGAACCTCCTCAAAGCCGTCGTTTATCACCTCATCCAGGGCTTCCCCGATGAAATTCGAGCAGACCACTACGCCATAATCACTTAAATCCGGAACAGGCCCGGAGGTTATACTCTGCTCCGCGTTCTCTGTGATATCCTGCCCCTTCTTGTTCCTGCCTTCCAATCCCGGCTGAGCAGTCATACCCACGATCTTCCGGCCAACCTCTGTAATAGCGACAATCCCAAGATCCTCCGAAAACAAGACCTTACCTGGCATATTCTCCGATTCAGTCTCTTTAAAACTATATTCCTGAAAGCCCGTAGTATCGCCATTATTGGGGACAGCCTTTTCCCTCTCCCCATAAATAATACCCGCGCTCTCCAGCTTGCGTATAAAATCCTCCCCGTAATTCCCCGGAGTCAATATCAGCCTCTTTTTTCCAAGAGCCGCCTGCTGCCGAATCTCAACGCAAACCGCGTCCGCGAAGGCCTTCTTGCTCATAGGTTCAACGATCCCGCTGGTTCCTATGATCGAGATCCCGCCGATAATCCCCAGCCGTTCGTTAAACGTTGAGCGGGCAACCTTCTCTCCGCCTGGGACCGAAAGAGTGATCTTTACTCCGCTTGCCTTGCCTTTTCCCGTCCTCTTAGTCTCTGACAGCAAATCCAGATTGCCGGTACTGCTCTTTGACCTCGCCGCTTGTCTTAAAGTATCCTCTTCTTCTGTATATTCAGAAAGAACCCTCCTCACCGCGTCCTCGATCATCCTTCTTGGCACCGGGTTCAGGGCTTTTTCTCCGACAGGAACCGAAAGCCCCGGCTTTGTGACTGTGCCGATCCCTTCACCACATTCAATAACTATGTTATTTGTCGGATCCTGCGTCCTCTCTCTCAGACCCTCTCCCTCTGCGCTTTCTCTACTTTGCTTCGATCCCTCACGGATCCACTCCGCCCGTGCGTAGATCAGCAGGCCGTTCGTAACATCCTGATCGTCTCCGCCGTCCTTTTTCACTGCGCAGACCGCATAGTCCGGGTCTTTTCCCGCCTCGCAGACCAGAGCATCCGCCTCGGCCCTGATCCCCTTTGGAGTCATTACAGCGCAGGGGATATAATGTCGGCAAAACTCTGTATCTGCCCAGTTAGCCTGGGCAGATACAGCAGCAGGGGCAGCTGGCGCATTTGAAGTGCCCCTGCTGCCTGGCCGTGCTGCGTTATTGACACGCCGCTCGCAAGCCTGCGAGCGGCTGACAGGGCAGTTACAAATATCTTCTCCTTGCAGGAGTATACTCACCGCCGCCTGCGCTGCCAGAGCCGCGGTCGTTCCCGTCGTATATCCGCACCGTAATCTCTTTCCGTCCTCTGTTACGTACAGCTCCATATCACCGCCCCGCAGCCCTGTAAAGCAGCGCGTTCATCGCCGCCACCGCGATCGTACTTCCGCCCTTCCGACCCATAGAGATCATGGTGGGAACTCCATGCTCTGAACACACCGAAAGCGCATACTCCTTGCTTTCTACGACATTTACGAAGCCCACCGGTACCCCGACCACAAGCGACGGTCTCGCTTTCCCCTCTTCGATCAGCTCGCAGAGCCTGATTAACGCCGTCGGAGCGTTCCCGATCAGATAGATCCCTTCCGGGTAAAGCGAAACCGCCCGCTCCATCGAGGCCACCGCTCTCGTGATCCCTTTTTCCTTTGCGACCTTTGCGACCTCAGGCTCTCCCATAAAGCAGACCGCCTCCATCGCGAGCTTTGAAAGCGCGGGCTTGCTCACCCCCGCAAGGATCATATTCGTATCGCTGATGACCGTACCAGGAAAACCCAAAACCGCCCCGACATCCCCGACAAACCGGATATTTTCCGCAAACTCAAAATCCGCCGACGCATGGATCACCCGCTTGATCACCGCAAGCTCCGCCTCCGAAAACCTCTCCATATGAAACGAGGGCGAGTCCCTTAACTCACCCTCTATAATTCTCATACTCTCATTTTCAATTTCATAAGGTTTATTAAATATATTCTTCATATCTTTTAATAATGGATGCAATTCCATACTTTCCAATGAGGCAAGCAAATACACAATCCGAATTCGGCGACTGTAAAACGCCGGTTACCCGAAAAATCCCTTCTTTTTCTTCTTCTCCCGATAATCCTCGGTCGAATGCAGCGAATTTCCCGTCAGCTCATCGAACCTTCGAAGCAGCTCCTTCGCCTCGTTATTTAACTTCTCCGGCACCTGAACCGTCAGCGTGACGTAATGATCTCCCCGCACCTGCTTATTCCGAAGCGACGGAACACCCTTGCCCTTCAAACGAACTCTGGTATCCGTCTGGGTCCCCGGCTTGACATCGTAGGCCACCTTCCCGTCCACCGTATCAATCAGAACCTCGCCCCCAAGCGCTGCCTGCGCGTAGGAGATCGGCGCCGTCGAAAAGATATTCGTATCCTGCCTCTGGAAGATCTCGTGCCTCTGGACAACAACCTCTACCAGAAGATCCCCTCTCGGTCCACCGTTTACGCCCGGCTCTCCCTTATCCCGGATCCTGACGCTCTGCCCGTTGTCAATACCTGCCGGAATACTGACCTGGATCCTCTTCTTCTCGGTCTGATACCCGAGTCCTCTGCAATCCGGACACTTCTCCTTAACGATCTTACCGGTTCCCCGGCAATCCGGACAGGTCTGGACATTCTGCATCATCCCGAACAGGGTCTGCGAAGTCATAACAACCTGCCCTTTGCCTCCGCACTTCGGACAGGTCTCCGGCTTGGTTCCGGGCTTGGCCCCGCTGCCGTTACAGGTCTTGCAGGTTTCCTTCAGGTTGATATCGATCTCCTTGTCACAGCCAAACACCGCGTCCATAAACGAGATCCTGGCGCTGGTTCTGACGTTTGCTCCCTTCATCGGGCCGGTGGAATTGCTCCTTCTGCTCCTGCTTCCGAAGCCTCCCCCGAAAAAGTCGCCAAAGAGATCGCCCAGAATATCGCCGAAGTCCATAGAGCTGAAGTCGAAGTCGCTGAAGCCACCGCCGCCCTCAAAGGCCGCGTGTCCGAACTGATCATACTTTCTTCGCTTCTCCGGATCGCTCAGAACCCCGTATGCCTCGGAGGCTTCCTTGAACTTCTTCTCCGCCTCCGGATTATCAGGATTCATATCCGGATGATACTTCTTGGCGAGCTCTCTGTATGCTTTTTTTAAAGCCGCGTCGTCCGCGTTTTTGTCTACTCCGAGTACCTCGTAGTAATCTCTCTTTGACTCTGCCATTTACAGTTCCTTTCTATACCTCCGAAAAGCCCCTGCGTAACGAGGAGCTTTCCGGATGTTATACTCAATAACGAAAAGGCTTGCCGTTTCGTTATTGAGTGCGCCGGATTCGGGCCGCTTTAAGCGGCATATTTCCTTACCGAATCCGTGCGCATCACTTTATACGGTTAACGAAAATCGGCAACGATTTTCGTTAA
>JAFSXN010000150.1 GCA_017444015.1 Lachnospiraceae bacterium
CCCGCCTCGGGGCCGACGCTTGAACAGCATACAAGCGGAATAAAAGCGCAGATAAGCATAGGGACGATCGGACGGTAATCATAATATTTTTCCGTTTGCAGCTTTTCCATAACAACGGACAGCTCCTCCGGATAATCCTTATACTTTTTATACAAGATACCGACGACCAGACCACCAAGTCCGCAGCATATAATTGGAAGAAAGCCAATCCCGCTATGCGCGGGAAGGGTCTCCCAAAGGAGCCCTGAGCACAAGGCAACCACCTTTAAAAAGCACCAGATCACTCCTCCGGCAAAACCCCCAAGTAAAACGGTAAATAAGATAAGTTTCAGTAGATTTTTTTTTATTCATAAATCAATTACCTTGTTTCTTTCGCGCGATCAGCTCCGTATAATAGTTCACTACTACACCGGTTACGATAGCGATGACTAAAACCGCATACGCAGTCAGGATTACAGAGCACAGCTTTGCAACAGGAGACGTAACGACCACATCTCCAAATCCCGCTGTCGAAATCACGGCGTAACAGTACCAGAGCGCATCTCCATACTGTTCCACTCCCGGATCGCTGATCATAATAATCAGGGCATCCAAAAACACAAAGCCGATAAAAGACATCAATATTTTATCCGCCCCGGTGCTCGTTAAGATCTCTCCCAGAATATGAAGCCTCTTTATTTTCTGTTTCATAATTTACCGTTAGCCCTTGTATTCCTTTATACACTGATACATATCATTTGCGCACCGATACGCCTTTTCCAGCTGGTCGGTTGAATTTGACCAGTTCGGGAGCATATCCAGACGAATCTCCTCCGCATGATACGGATTTTTCCCAAGATTGATTTGAAAATACATGCCGGTGATTTTGTAGCCTAAGCCACAGCGCGGAAGATCCGGATATCTTGACCCGAAATCCTTCGAAGTCATGTACTTTACAACGTCCATAAACGCGGAGGTCTTTTTCGTCTCTTCCGTTGAAAGCAACTTTGTATGAAGATCCACGTAGAAATTAAGGATCTCGTCAAATTTAAAGATATCCGGCTTTTTATCCTTTAGTATGGCAAATTCCCCGTGTTCATCATCCACCGCCATCATCGGATGTTTGTTGTCAAAATCAAAGCGCCTTGACGTGACAAACTCATTCTCGAATCTCCTGTCATTTTCTTCCTTTAAGCTGATCAGATCCTTCACCTCATCCACGGTAAAGTCCTCTATCCCTTTTGTATAGTTCGGCATTTTTTCACGGCAGTCGCCGCAGATATAATCTCCGTTCACGAGCTTGTAGCGAATCAGAAGACCTACCTTCCCGCCGCACAGTACGCATTCTTTCCTTTGAAATAATCCCATCTTTTTCATCTCCTGTTTTGTTACTTTTTTATTTCAGCGTCACTGTCGGCGCTTTCCAGGTATCCAGCTTTTTCATATCGGGAAGATAAATCCGAAGATACAAACGGAATTATCACCGATACAATACAGATAATCGCTACATTGGTTTTACGTTTTTTCTCTTTTCTCATAATTTTCCCTTTTCCTAATGTCCTGAAATCCTTGTTATTCAGTCGCAATCGTAAACGCGCGGACCATCATGTCGATTCCCGCAACCATAATATCGATCCCCACGATCCAGCCAATGGACAGCATGGTAAGGATCGGGTGCGCAAAACCGAAGCACCCGGCAAGGATCATTAAAATACCCAGTACGACATACCAGCCCCACCTTCCGGTAAAGCTGTCAATGGCAGGGATCCCGGTCTCCTTATGCTTACGCAGCTTGAATGCCCCTATGATTCCGACGATTCCGGCTGAGATCAGCCAGACAAACAGGAAATATAAAAGCGTTGCCCCGGTCACTAACTCTGCCTGGCCGCTGATTATGATCGCAAGACCGCACAGACAGGCGATAATCGCCCCTGCAAGGTTCCAGCCGTCCGCAATACCCAGCCGCTTTCTCTCACCATAGGTTACAATATCCTCGATAGCATGGAAAAACATGACAAATCCGATCACCCAAACCATAGACAGGTACGTAAGCCCCGGTCTTGCCACACAATAGATACCTCCGATCAGAACCAACAGTCCCAGAATAAACATTAAAATCTTCTTTCCCACAAGTTTTTCCTCCTTTTTGAGTTGCTTTTCCTTACGGCTCTATAATATTAAAGGTCTGCCTCGGCGCTCCCATGTATTTCACAAGGCGCAGAAGGACTTCCGCATCTCCCTCGATCTCCATGGAATCAAGCAGCTCTGTATCTCCGGCAGCAATCCCTAAAAGTC
>JAFSXN010000151.1 GCA_017444015.1 Lachnospiraceae bacterium
TACATTATACACTATTCTGGAGGGTTTGTCAATAGAAAATAGTGATTAAATTTAAATTAATCACTATTTTCTATAGCGTTATCATCTCTTTGGTTGTTTAGATATTAAAGAACCGCATTCGGCTAACCCGTGAATGGTAACTAAAAATTTAAGAATTTTATACTGCCTTCAGGCGGGGTTTTCTCGCCTTCCTGGAAATTCCAAGCTCCGAAAGAACGTCCTCCACCGTTTCCACCGGAACGATCTCCAGAGCAGTCTTGACCTCCTGCGCTACATCCTTCAGATCAAACTCGTTTTCCCTCGGAATAAAGACCTTCTTCACGCCGGCTCTGTGGGCCGCCATCAGCTTCTCCGGCAGTCCTCCGATGGGGTTCACGTTCCCCTGTAAGGAAACCTCTCCGGTCATAGCCACCCTCGGCGTTACCGGGATCCCAGTCACAAGCGAGGCCAGCGCCGTTGTCAGCGTGATTCCGGCTGACGGTCCGTCCTTGGGCGTCGCACCGTCAGGTACGTGGATATGCAGATCGTTCTTTGCAAACAGCTCCGATTTCTCCGGGAAAACAGTCTTTACAAGGCTCACCGCGATCTGGGCCGACTCTTTCATCACATCTCCCAGCTGGCCGGTGATCACTAACTTTCCGCTGCCTTTTGTAAACATCGTTTCTATATAAAGGATATCCCCGCCGACGCTGGTCCAGGCCAGTCCCGTAACAATCCCCGGCTTTGCCTTCTTTTTCACAAATTTGTGATGTACCGGGCTCATATCGAGGAAGTCCTTGATATTCCCGGGCTCCACGCGGATCGACGGCTTTTTGCTTTCGTTCGTTTCTTCCTTATTAAAATCGCTCTCGACGATCTTGACTGCCGCCGTCCTGCAGATCGTATCGATCCTCTTCTTCAGACCCCGGACACCGGCTTCCCTTGTATAATCGGAGATCACCTTATCAATGGCGCTGTCCGTGATCTTTAAGATCCCCTCCGGAATCCCCACAGCCCTCTCCGCCTTGGGGATCAGATGCTGTCTTGCGATACTGAGCTTTTCAATCGGCGTATAGCCCTGGAAGTCGATGACCTCCATACGGTTTAAGAGCGGCTCCGGGATCGTATCCAGAGAATTCGCCGTACAGATGAACAATACGTCTGACAGATCGTACGGAACATTCAGATAGTGGTCCGTAAAGGTGCTGTTCTGCTCCGGATCCAGAACCTCCAAAAGCGCGCTGGCCGGATCGCCGTTATAGCTGTGGGACAGCTTGTCGATCTCATCCAGCACCATGACCGGATTGGAAACCCCGCTTTTCTCGATCCCGTCCATAATCCGTCCGGGCATTGCGCCGATATAGGTCCTGCGGTGGCCGCGGATATCTGCTTCATCCCGCACACCGCCAAGGCTGACACGGACGTATTTACGGTCCAGGGCCTTAGCAATGCTCTGTCCGATACTCGTCTTTCCGGTACCAGGCGCCCCGACAAAGCAGAGGATCGAGCCGGACTGCTCCCCCTTCAGATTCATTACCGCGATCTGCTCGATGATCCTCTTTTTGACCTTCTTCAGACCGTAATGATCCTCCTCAAGAACCTTTCTGGCATCATCGAGCCGTATCGTCTTTGCCTCCTCCTTCTTCCATGGAAGAGAGGTCAGGAAATCAAGATAGTCAAAGAGCATTCCCGTTTCCGAGCTGTTATGCCCCTCGGATTTCAGGCGGTTTAGGATCTTCTCGCCCTCCTTCCTGGCCGTCTCGTTCATTTCCGACTCCGACAGCTTGATCTCCAGCCTCCGGATATCGGACACATTCTCCGGATGCAGATCGTCCATCTCCTTTTGCAGATATTCCATCTGCTTCTTGATTGCGGACTCCTTGTAGATCTTCTGGTAATCCTCCTCCTGGGCTGTCTTTGCCCTCGTCTGGACCTTCGTCAGCTCCAGGTTTTCATAGATCATCTTCTCCAGGATATCAAACCGCTTCTGCAGGCTGTCTTCCTTTAAAGCCTCATAGCGCTCCTCGTTCGGATTGATCATCCAGGGAGACATCACTGCCGCGATCTCACTGATCTTCGTCCACCGGGACGCATAGCCTCTGACCACCGCGCCCATCTGATAATTATCGGAAAACTTGACGATCTCGCTCTTCAGCTCAAGGAGCCTTCGCTTCGCGCTTTCCTGATCCAGATCATCAATATCCGGCCGTTTCTCGATCGACAGATCGATCCTGCCACCGGGAAAAACCGTCACCTCGTCCACATTGATCCGCTGCTTCAAATGGATCACAATATATCCGTTCTCATTTACTTCAACGATCTGGCCGGTCACTCCGATGGGAAAGAAGCTGTCGCCGTCGATCGCATCCAGGTTCACGTCCTCTTTAAAAATAACTATCGTTACTTTATCGTCAATAACAGGAGTCTTTCCGGTCATTCTCTGGTAGTAATCTGATTTCAGATAAATATTGGAATCCGGTACTGTGATCATATTATAGATCGGTAATACTGCCATACTCTCGCCTCCTTACTCGGATGTTTTGCGAAGCAAAACTCCGAGGGGCAAAAACATCTTCAGATGTTTTTGTCGATAATGGAAATCCGGAGGATTTCCTATCCTTATAATACTCGGATGTTTTGCAAAGCAAAATTCCATATTCATTGCTGCTTTTTCTTTGTTAGCACTCACTTATGTCGAGTGCTAACATCACTATACTCCGTTCCGACATATCTGTCAAGAAAAAAATAGCGGATGCCGGAGATCGTTTTGCATCCGCTGTTTTGTCGTTTTCTTTGGATTTTTATATCGGCTTTTGAGTCGTTTCCCACGCTATGTTCTTCCGGGGGCCTCCCGATCTCCCTGCCTACTCGTTTCCTGTTCTTCGTTTTCTGGGAGATCGTTCGGCTGTTCGCAAAAAAAGCCGATATCATTTTCTATGCTTTTTTATATCGGCTTTTGAGTCGTTTCCCACGCTATGTTCTTCCGGGGGCCTCCCGATCTCCCTGCCTACTCGTTTCCTGTTCTTCGTTTTCTGGGAGATCGTTCGGCTGTTCGCAAAA
>JAFSXN010000152.1 GCA_017444015.1 Lachnospiraceae bacterium
GGCTGCGGTTCTTGCGAAACAGGAACTGATCGCCTGTGCCCGTGTCCATGTCCTCAAAGCCGTGCGCGTGCATGTAGATGCCTTCCTCGCAGTTCTCAGTCCTTCCGAGGATAACGGTATCGCCTCTGCGGAGCTTCCTGTATTCGAGCACCTCAAGGCTTCCGCCCGGGCGTATGACGACGCTGCAGTCCATACGGCTGTCTTCTGCAAGCTTCCACTTTCCGCCGATCTTGATATACTCGGGGTTTATGGAGGTGCTGTGGAAGTTTTCGGGCGCGACGCCGTCTTTTGTAACGGCAGCCGTTTTAACGTCGGGAGCGTTTATGAATTTCTCCGAGTCGAAATCCGGCGCGTGATATTCGGGAAACTTAAATGGCATCGTCGTTTCCTCCCCTATCCGTTGATCGTGGCGTATATTACGGCCTTGATCGTGTGCATCCTGTTTTCTGCCTCGTCAAAGACAACGGACTGAAGCCCGGAGAAGACCCTGTCGGTAACTTCCATCTCCTTCAGGCCGAACTTTTCGGCTATCTCTTTTCCAATAGTCGTGTTCGTATCGTGGAATGAGGGCAGGCAGTGCATGAAAATTGCGTCGGGCTTCGCCATAGCCATTACATCGGAATTTATCTGATAAGGCCTGAGGAGCTTTATGCGCTCTGCCCAGATGCTCTCGGGCTCGCCCATGGAGACCCAGATATCCGTGTAGAGGATATCAGCGCCTTCCGCGCCCTCGGATACGTCTTCCGTCAGCTTCACACTGCAGCCGTTCTCAGCAGCTATAGCGGAACACTTTTCCACAAGTTCCTCTGAGGGAAACAGGGACTTCGGAGCGCAGGCCGTAAAGTTTATGCCCATCTTCGTGCAGCCGATCATGAGGGAATTGCCCATATTGTTTCTCGCGTCACCGAAATAGGTGAAGTTCAGGCCCTTGAGATGACCCTTCTTCTCCTCGATCGTAAGAAGATCCGCGAGCACCTGGGTGGGATGGAACTTATCCGTAAGCCCGTTCCATACGGGAACTTTTGAATCCCTCGCCAGTATCTCGACAGTCTCCTGCCTGAAGCCGCGGAATTCTATTCCGTCGAACATTCTGCCCAGAACGCGGGCGGTATCGGAAATCGATTCCTTTTTGCCCATCTGGCTGTCGTTCGGGCTCAGGAAGGTCACGCCCATCCCGAGATCCGCCCCCGCGACCTCGAAGGCGCAGCGCGTGCGCGTGGAGGTCTTTTCGAACAGCAGAACTATATTTCTGCCTTCCAGATATTTGTGAAGCTCGCCCGCCTTTTTCTTCTTCTTGAAGTCCTTGGCCAGGTCGAGAAGATAGCGGATCTCCTCAGGGGTATAGTCCAGAAGAGTCAGAAAACTGCGTCCTTTTAAATCAATTGCCATATATCTCCCCTTTACAGTGTCTCCGCGACCGAAATCGCTTCTTCCAGAACACCTGCATCGATGATCCCGAAGAAATACAGGACAAAAAATATTGCAATAATGATCAGCCCGATGATAAGCCAGCACCAGTAGGAGCGCGCGTAGTTCCTCCGGTTGATCTTTTTATTGCTGAAGGTATGTACAAGCAGAAAAATCAGACCGACCAGGGGTATCGAATAAAGAAGAGAATAACCCACATATCCCCAGGCGCTGATCGGCCGGTACTCGGCCGGAACAATGTTGTGATCCATTTTTATCCTCCAAATCTAATTTATTTATAAAATAAGTGTAAATAACGCGATCCCGATCAGACTTTCTATAAGCAACAGCATAAACAATTACCTCCAAACCACCATATGTGCCGTTATTGAAGCACGGCCTTTTCAAAATGCATGTTGAATCTGCGTATGGCCTCTTTGCTCAATTCCTCATCCGGCTTCAGCATGTCGAAGGCATGGAAGTCCGTCGGATATACATCCGCCTCCGCGTCAACTCCGGCGGCCCTGAGCGCGGAGACATAATCCAGCGTCTCCCTGTAGAACGGCTCGCCGTCGCCCACAAAAGTGTAGCACGGAGGAAGGCCTGAATGATCCGTCCGGTGCGACGGAGCCGCGTACGGAGATACGGTCTTCTTAGCGTCAGACCTCAAGTACATACGCCATCCGAGGTGATTTTTGCGGGTATTCCAGACCTTGCCGTGATTGTCTCTCGAAGAATCGGTGTCGATATTGCTTATCATGGGATACAGCGGAATCTGGAAATCTACATGTATCCCGCGGTCTCTTGCCATCATACACACAGCTGCAGCCAGACCGCCGCCAGCGCTCTCTCCGCCGACTACGATCTTCTCCGCTTTAAGCTCTTCCCGGTGCCTGTCAATATATTCAAGGACCGCGTAGCATTCCTCCGCGGCTGCCGGATAGGGCTTCTGCCACGCGAGAGTGTAGCCCGGAGAAAATACGGTCGCTCCGTATTTCTTGGCGAGATCGGCGCCTCTGCTCATGTAGACCATTTCCTTCATGCCGAGTATATACCCGCCTCCGTGGATCCAAAGGACCGCAACGGGTATTTCCTCTGCCTTCGCAGGTCTTAAAACAAGCGCCGGAACCCTGCCGACACGAAGCTTTTGAACTTTTATATCTTTATCCGGTTTCAGTAGGATTCTTACCATACAAACGGGATCACCTTGTATCTGACGCGTTTTTTGTACTCCGCGTACCCCTCCAGTCCGTTCTCCAGGACCTGCTCCTCATTCCGGATCCTCTTCGCGATGATCGGAATGTAGAGCAGTACGATCACAAAAGAGATCGGCGATCCCAATACCAGAGGCATGGAGAGGAAAAGCAGCAAGGTAGTCATATACATCGGGTGCCGCACGATCCCGTACAGCCCGGTATCGATCACTTTCTGGCCTTCCTGAACCTCGACCGTCCGGGAGAGATAGACATTTTCCCGGAGGACCTCAGCGTACAGCGCGTAGGCCGCGAGAAAGACAGCGGCTGAAACATATGACACCCACGCGGGAAGGACGATCCAAGAGAAGCGGAAATTCAGCCCCGCGACAATAAAGGCCGCCAGAAACATCAGCCCGCTCAAAAGGATGACCGTTTTCTGCTCGTCCTGCTCCTCTTTCACGTTAAGTCTTTTCCGCAAAAGCTCGGGGCTTTTCTTCATCATTACCAGTCCGGCAATGAACATCGGAATGAAGAGGATGCAGATCAGCAGCCAGCCCTGCCAATACGCAAAGCTTCCCGCCGGCAGGAAGATCAGAGCGCCGACAAGCAGCAGCCCGATCAGAAATTTGCTTATCGCCTGAACGAACAGTTTCCTATCCATTATTCCTTCTCCAGATACCTGACTGTCTTCCCTGTCGCGTTGGCGTATTCGATCTCAGACCTTGTGCTGGAGCCTATATAGCCTCCGACGTTGATAACGTATATCTCATCGGCCATATCGATCTTGCGCTTGTGCATGTCATCGAGCATCTCCTTGGTACCCTCGGTCCACACCTCATCGTCGCCCGAGTGCCCGAAAAGGCCTACGCTTATGACTATATTCCCCTCCAGCGTCAGCCGCTTCTGGGCTTCCATGAACTGATCCTTGAACCTCGTGCTCCCGCAGAGAGTAATTACTTTATATTTCCCTACCATAAGCTTACTCCTTTGTGTCATTGCGATCCCGCGCGGTAAACCTGAAGCTCCGGGAAGCACTTTGTTTCCAGGACTGTAATTTTACATTCGTGCTTCATGGTTTCTCCTTCTTCGCCGACTTCTTCACTTCTTCATGATAGAAGTAGTTCACAACTACAGGAGGATCTCCGAAGTCAGATCGATGCTGATCGTCATCCCGCAGGTAGGGCATCCCTTCCTTCTCGGTGTACTCACGTATCCTTCGATCCAAAGCCGTCCAGTAATCCCGGCTCTTTTTATTGTAGATCTCATAATACAGTTCGTCCAGTCCCGGATGGTTCTCGTGGATCCACTCCCTGATCCGCGCGCCGTAATCACCGCGCAGGTTCAGGTTTTCCAGCCATACAAGATTGCATCTGTCTTTTGCCGTTTCGATGATTTCCACCGGGTCTGTTATTCCCGGAAAAATCGGGGAGATAAAACAGGTAGCCTGCACCCCGGCATCGTAAAAAGCTTTCATCGCCGTCAGCCGCCGCTCGATGCTCACGCCCCTGTCCATTTCCTTTTTAAAATCCTCATCCAGCGTATTGATGGAAAATGACACTCTTGCGTTTGGAAAAGTCTTGATCAAATCCAAATCACGCAAAACAAGGTCGGATTTTGTGGCGATGCTGATACTGATTCCACTGCCTTGGAGCTGCTCTAACAGGGCTCTTGTCCTCCCGTATTTCGCCTCACAGGGCTGGTAGCAGTCGGTGACAGAGCCGAAGAACGCTTCTTTTCCTGCGTACTTTTCCGGGTGTTTGATCTCCGGCCAGTATTTCACATCCACAAACTCGCCCCACGGTTCGGAATGGTTTGTAAACCGCTTCATGAAGGAGGCGTAACAGTACTTACAGGCATGAGAACAACCGACATAGGGATTGACGGAAAAATCCGATACCGGCAGATTGGATTTCGTCATTACACTTTTGACTTCGATTTCCTTGATGACCATATTTGCACCCCCTGATCATTCTTCTTTTGGTCTTCGGAGCTCAATCAGTTCTTTACTTCATTTGGTTGATTTGTTTCATGAATCTCCGAGGCGATAGTCGCGGCAATCATCGCCTTCCGCGACGGATTTTGTCACAGCTTCCGCTGTCCTAAGTTCCTTCCAAGGCCTGAAACTCAGTATTCGCATATTGCATGATGGCGGTTGCTTTTCCTCTCAATTATCCAGATATTTCAATTTTTGTCATACCATGCCTTCGAAAAATCTGTCTTCAAAACCTATTTTTTTACCAAAAAATTGAATTTCCCTTTTAATTTCCGCTTTCCGCACCCCTTGCGCTGCAACGGGTTTGAATTGTTTGGATTTATTTACATGTTTTTTAAAGTGAAAATTAAAAATCGAAAAGCTGTAATTCTTAAAACCGGTCTGGTAGCGGTCACAGTACTTTTCATTATTTGCCCCTACCTGCTCAATCCCTGTGATATCAGTGCTTACACGTGTTTGGTAGAAGCGGTAGGGGTATTTTGGCGTGCGTAATGAAAAAATGAATCTGATTTTCAAGGGTGTGAAATATTATTCCCGGATAAAATTTCCGAAATTGCCTCTACCAATGCTACCAACACCTGTCTATCCATTGCGCCGCAAGGCTTTGAACTGGTAGGGGCAACAAAAGCGTTTTCACCCTGCCCCTACCTCCGGCGTGCCCGACCGTTCCGTCAAAATATACGAGTCTGACACTAAAATCTATTTTGTACAAAATAAATGAATTTCTGTTTTAATTATACGATTCTGAACACCTTGCGCTGCAATGGGTTTGAATTTATTGGATTTATTTACATGTTTTTTAAGTGTGATTTTATTCTTTGCTTTTGTACTCTGATATCGGCTCAGCAACCTTCAAATACGGTTCTGAATTGTCTATTTCATATACAACAGACTTTTTCTGCGCCCTTTCACTTCTTTCTTTCAAGTAATTGAGCAGTGCTTTGTCCTCACAGTACACAAAGCAGCCTTTTTGACCGCGTGATAGAAGCGTTTTATATGTATTCCGGATTATTCTGTCTGCCAATTCATAATTCTTGCTGGATTTTATGCCTTTTATCGTCTTATCGCCTTTATCTCTCTTTTCGTAATGTGTTTTAACCTCTCCGTTCTCATAAGTGAGATCCTGGCCGATAATAATGCCGACATAATCAAATTCAAGGCCCTGTGATGAATGAATACAGCCTACCTGTTCAAACGATTCCGGATCGGTCGCCCACTGGTCTGTTGAAAAGTTCCATTGAGCTTTAAAACCGTCCTCAAGAATGATATCCATTTTGTTTTTGTCTGATCTGCTCACCCAGGGATAGCAGTATCCGGCAATCATTCGGGATTTGTTGTTCACATTGGTTTTTCTTAAAGCTTCCTTCATCTCAGTCGGACTGTCAAAGAACCTGAGGTCGTAGTCAAGGTCAAACCAATCATAGTTTGCAGTCTCTCTTATCTGCAATACATCGTCCAGAAAAGCGAGATATCCGTTTGAGCCGTTGCAACGGAACTGGGATAAGAGTTTAAGATTATCTCCGCTGTGAACTGTGCTTCCCAGGGCTTTGGCCCACTTTTTTATCTCTTTCACAGTTCCTATATCAGACGTGGTTACTATCTGATCTTCATCTATGAAGAACACACTGATCTTTGTCGCGTTAATGATCTCTTTGATCTGGTTTTCACCCTGATTTTCATACAGACCGGATTTCTCTTTCAGTCTGTGTGCCTCGTCTACCAGAAGGCAGTCAAACGTGTTTGAAGGAGCGTTAATAAAAGAGCCGGAGCTTTTGAAGAGGCCCCTGAGATAAGCGACTGTGTGCTCACCTTTAATCAGAGATTTGGAGAAAGTCGTCCTTGGAGCGGTCGTTTTGGTAACATAGAAGCATGAAACGCCGTTATTGAGCAGTTTCGCAAGCAGATTAATTGCTATAACGGATTTCCCTGTCCCGGGCCCGCCCTGAACAATTATTGTGTGCTTTTCATCGCTGTTAACGGAGTTTTCGACAAGCTTAAGGATTGTTGCATACGCTACCTGCTGCTCGTCGATCATAAGAAACTCTTTATTTCCGTTAAGCATTCTCCCGACTGAATCCTGAAGCGATTTAGAAGGTTTGATCTTACCGTCTTCGACTATTTCAAAAAGGTCTTTCTCTGATGGTTTCTTTATGAAGCCGGCTATAAAATCCTGAAGTGCCTCAGAATCATCCTGAAGGAAAACAGGAGCGTCCTTCAGGGCTTCTCTGTATACTTTATGGCATATCTGCCCTCTGTTTTCCTCTTTATAGTTATGAAGATATGCACACGGGATAAGACCTATATTGTTTATTCTCACATCTTCATTAAAGTTTTCAATCAGTTTGGCATAGGAATATGCCTGTTGTGAGGGATGTGCCACTTCCCTTTCTGCCCCGCCGGTATAAGCTTTTACAACATTTTCCCTGCTTGTGGCAGTACAGGTCTCCCACTGCTTGAGCTCGATAATAACTATATTGTATTTGTGTTCGTCTGCTCCGCCTATCATGAAATCAACGCGTTTCGAAGTGAGCGGGATCTGATATTCGATTGCTATCTGTGAGTTTTCAGGGATCCTGTTATCAGAGAGTACCAGAGCAAGCCTTGGGAGTGAATTCTCCCAAGCTCTGTATTCACCGAGCTGTCCGCCGGGAATATGATATTCTGCAAATAGCTTATCAATATTTGAAGCTATCCGGCCATTCATAACATCACGTTTGAATGACTTTTTGCTTCCTTCGTATACGATCATCTTACAGCTCCGTATATTTGGCAGAAGAGCCTTTGGCCTTTTCTACCGGATATTTGGCCTCGTTCTTATCCATCTTTGAATTGACAATTTCGTCTTCGTCAAGTCCTAGTCTGTCGAGCATATTGCGAGAATATACAAGGACATCGGCGAGCTCTTCCTTTACGTGTTCCAGATCGAATTCCGTATCGCTCCACTGAAAGCACTCAAGCAGCTCCCCTGCTTCGATCGCTATCGATTTGGCTATATTTGAAGGAGTGTGAAACTGATCCCAGTCACGATCCTCGGAAAATTTCCTTATACGTGCTATCGTTTCGTCTTTCATATATTCCCCTTAAGTCATAAAAGCAGTACTATTGGAATTTCAAATATACAATTGAAAAACATAGTAAATAAATCCAAACAATTCGAATCCATTGCGGCGCAACAGGTTCAGAAACGAAAAATTGAATCGGAAATTCAATTTTTTTGTAAAAAAACAAAATAAAAGCGTTTGTCTTTCTAAACCGCATTAAGCGCGTGTTCCGGCTGCTCGCCTGCCATTACTTTTTCGATGTTGCTGATGAAAAAGCGATACCGGTTGATATGGAACTTGACGCCGTCGGGCAGCCCTGCCGTATGCGGAGTGAGGATCACATTTTTCATATCCCGGAGCGGACTGTCCGATGCCAGCGGTTCCTCCGTGTATACGTCCAGACACGCGCCTGCAATTTCACCGTTTTTTAATGATCTGATCAGAGCATTTTCATCGATAACGGCACCCCGGGATGTATTGATCAGTAAAGCAGTCCGCTTCATGTTTTCAAATTCCGCGCTGCCGATCCTGCCCCGGGTCTCCGCCGACAGAGGAAGGTGAACTGAAACGATATCGCTTCGCCGGAACAGCTCATTCCACCCGACCATTTCCATCTCCGGTGAAGCGATTCCCCGGTGATGATATCCGAGTACATGCATCCCGAAGGCACGGCTGTAGGACGCGACCTTCCGGCCGATATTCCCCGTCCCGACGATCCCGATGGTCTTCCCATAAAGTTCCCCGCCGGCATAATCCAGATCTTTTTCGCTCCGGCGGGATTTCATAAAGGAGTCAAGATAAGGAATATTCTTGTAAAAGCCAAGGAGCAGCGCCATGACATGCTCTGCGACCGCGACCGCGTTCACCCCTGAGGCGTTGCAGACTCTGACGCCCCGCTTCGTACACTCCCCGATATCGACATTGTCGTATCCGGCTCCAGTCTGGACCAGACGAAGTTTCGGCGCCTGATCGAGAAAATGCGCGTCTATTATGACGTGCTCCGGTATTACAACTTCAGCGTCTTTCAGAAAGCGTACGGAATCCTCCGGCGCTGCGATCTGTATTCTCCAGGTGTCCGGAAAGAGCCCGACAATATTCTTTTTTGCGGATTCGGGAAATTCACCGATTATAAGGACGTTCATGAATTCTCCGTTGATCGGCTGTATCTTCAAAAGATACCGGCTTATAGTATATCAGTTTATTATACCACAAATCTCCGCCTGAGGGACATCTGTTCCCTTCGCGGAGACTCTTTCGTCAATATAACCAAAATACAGATCAGGTTTTTGTACAATATGACTAAATCCGTCATTATCTGAGATAAAAGCATTATCCGGGATCAAAATGCTCAATTGTAATATTATGTTAACAATGTGTTCTACCCTGCTCTTGATTTAATATCAGAAAACGGACAATATTAATTTTGTTTTTTATAACAGCCGGAAATGAAAGCAAAATAGAAGTTCAGTGTTTTCTATATTTGCAGCTCAGGTAGAAATACAATCCGCAAAAACCTGTATTTTCTATATATGATACTCAGGTTTATGTCCTGAAGATTTTGTACGTCAGGAGCAGATCGGGATACGAAGTTTTACATCCGAATATCATGTTAAATATCCAAAACGCTCTCTGAGGCCTTTAAATGACCCTCAGACGCGTTTTTTGTATTCAGATGTGATTTTTATACTCCCGAGACTAAAAATTCATTAGAGAGCCGTTTACGGCCTTACAAAACTAATTACTATTTTTTATGTGTTCCCTATATTACACACATAAATATAATAATTATTCTTTTTCTTGTGCTTACACTTACTCTTTTACTTACTCTTACTCTTACACTTACTCTTTCTCTTACTCTTTTACTTACTCTTTTACTTACTCTATTTCTTTTTCTAGTTAAAACCACTGGTAAAAACAGAAAGATTTCATTGGAATTATTTACCTGAATCGTACATTTATGTAAACCATTTTTGCGTAATATTTTGTAAAAAGCACATATTAGTACAAATAGTTTAAGGCGGAGACGTAACGCTCCGCCCTTTTTATTTACCACTAATCTGTCTCTTCACCACCCCCGCGAGTCTCCGATCTCGCGCGCCCCACCAAACAGGAGGGGCTATTACAATTGCGCCTCCAACGATATGGAGGAGCTGGCAAACGCGACCCCCGCAAGCGTTTGACTGAGGTGGTCGATCAATCGATTCCAAGCATCTTCTTAATATCTTCGCAAACCGAATTGAAATCACGGTTGATCTCCCGGTTGGTATAACGAAGGACTTTCATCCCGAGAGATTCGAAATACGCCGTTCTCTCCGCATCGTATTCAAGTCCTTCTTTTTCATAATGCTGCGAGCCGTCAATTTCAATTACGGTTTTGTATTTCGCTATATAGAAATCAGCAATGTATCTGCCGATGACTTTCTGTCTGTGGACCCTTACAGGAAAGTCCCTGAGGCAATACAGCCATATTTTAAGCTCTTCCGGAGTCAGGTTCTTCCGGTTTTCCCGTGAAAATTCAGTCAATTTCGGATTTATCATATTTGACATCGTTTAAACCCCTTTCCGACTGATCTGTCTGCAAAGTGACTTCACCACCCCCGCGAACCTCTGGTCTCGCGCGCCCCTCCAAACTGGAGGGGCTATTACTATTGCCTGAGGTGGTCGACCCGCATATTAATTATATAATATTAATTTAAAAAAAATGTCGCCAGGCAGGCGACATTTTTCAGTAATTACTGTGTTATAATACCGCGATCATTCCGGGACTTTCATGCCGATATTGCTGAAGGTCGCGGAGCAGCCGTCCGCGAATACGGCGATGTGTGCTCCGTCGACGGAGTGCGTGATCCTGGAGCTGAGCGCTTTCGCGTCGTCGATATACAGCACGACGATCTCGTTTTCACAGACTAGCTTTATGTGATGGACATCTGTTTTTGAAAAATCGAAAGCTGTGATCGCCGTGGGATCGTATACGGCGAGATCCGGGATTTCGTATCCCTCGTAGTGGATAAGCCCCTCTCCCGCATCCAGGCAGAGAGCCGTGAAGGTCCCGTCCTTTTCGCTGCCGCCGAACGCAAATCCCGCGCGGCCAGAATCGTCCAGTTCAAGGTCGCACTCAAAAGTCATCGTCGCGGGGCGCGTACCCAGGTCCGCCAGGGCATAGCTTCCCTCGGAGGCAGTAAGCGATATGTTTCTGCCGTCGATCGTTACACCGTCTGTCAGCGGCGCCGCGGGGACAAGTTTGTCGACGGTGAAATAATCAGAAAAGCTCTCCGGAGCTTTCACTCCGAGAGTACCGTCCTCTTTCTGTACGAGCTGGTGGACCAGCACGTTGCCCGCCCACTGGTAGACGCCCGAATCGGAGCTCAGGCCCGCGCGGCCGATCCAGCCGCAGAGGTATGTGTTTCCTTTAAACTCGGCCGTCTTTGCGGCGTAAAA
>JAFSXN010000153.1 GCA_017444015.1 Lachnospiraceae bacterium
CTCATATCCATCCCGATCTGTTCTGTATGAAGGGTGTTTGAAAGGATCGAAAAGACCCTTTGCTCGGGCTCGGTTTCCGGCTGCCTGAGCTCCCCTTTAAAGATGTTTGGTTCCGGCTCCGGAAGAGCTTTCAGATCCGCTTTTCCGTTTGCGGTCACAGGGATCGCTTCCATATGGATAAAGGCGGCCGGGATCATGTAATGCGGCAGCTTCTTTCTCAGGCCGTCCTTTAAGACCTTGAGCTCAGGCTCCTTCTCCGAGGTAAAATACGCCGCAAGAAACTCCTCTCCCTCCCGTTTTTTTACGGTAACCACAGCGCTTTTCACACCGGGCTGCTCCTCGAGAACGGACTGGATCTCTGAAAGCTCGATCCGAAGGCCTCTTAACTTGATCTGATCGTCCATCCTGCCAAGGATCACTACCTGCCCGTCCTCTGTCCATCTGGCATAGTCGCCGGAGCGATAGACACGTTCTCCCTTACAGGTAATAAACCGCTCCTCCGTCTGCTCCTTAAGGCCTCTGTAGCCCGCGGCGACCCCCGGTCCTCCGATTAAAAGCTCTCCCTTAACGCCGGCAGGAGTAAGAGAGCCGTTCTGATCGACAATATATTCAATCGTATTGAGAATTGGCTTTCCGTTTGTAACCGTTTCCGCCTTTGTAAGCTCCGCCATATTGGAGGAGACCGTAATCTCGGTCGGCCCGTAGGTATTTAGGATCCTCGCGCCGCCAAGGCTCTGAAGGGTTCTCAGAAGGCTCTGGGGAAAGCTCTCTCCCCCGGCAGCGATGAGCTTCATTCTGGAAAGCGCCTCGGCAAAGGGTCGATATTCCAGATATTCTCTGAACCGGGAGGGTGTCGCGTTTATCCCGTCCGCACCCGTCCTTTCGATCAGCTCACAGAGCGTTCTTGGATCGTTCATCTGCGTCTCGTCCGCAAAGACCACCGCCTTTCCGTTGACCATGACCCCTACCGTATCCTTTAAGGACATATCAAAGGAGACCGTCGTCACGGAAAGCATGGTCTCCATGGAGTTCTTAACAATATCATAAAAGGGATTCGCCGGATGGGCGGTACAGTAATTCGCGATCCCAAGGTGTCTTAGCATAACGCCCTTAGGCTTGCCGGTCGAGCCGGAGGTATAGATCAGATAGGCCAGATCCTGTGGCGAAACCTCCGTATCCGGGTTTTCATTTCCCGTATGCTTCGTAAGCTCCTCTATGTCGAGGAGCATCTCCTCGTATTTTTTAAGCTGCCCGGAAGCGCGATCCAGATCCCCGGGGGAATCCGCTGTTTCCGCGGGATCAACCTTCAGATCTTCCGTTGAATCATCATCCCGCGGTTCCTCAGCAAGGCTTCTCCGTCCGGATAACTCACCCGGAGCCGTAATAATAAAGCGCGCCCCGGAATCCTCAAGGATAAGGCGGATCCGCTCTTTGGGATAAGCAGGATCGCAGGGAATAAAGGCCGCGCCTGCCTTCAGTACCCCAAAAAGCGCCGAAAAGTAAAAGCTCCTTCTCGGCAGAAGGAGGATAACGCTGTCTCCTCTTTTTACGCCCCGTTCCAGAAGACTCCGCGCGATCCTGTTTGCTTCCCCGTTAAGCTCTTGAAAGGTCAGGGTCCTGTCGCTTGCGATAAGGGCGGTATGCTCCGGAAGCTTTTCCGCCGTATCTTCAAGCATCCTATGCAGCAGCTTTTCCGGAATCTCCATGGTTTCGCCTGTTGAGAAACGTGTTAACTGCTCCTCCTGCTCCTTCGGAAGCGCCGCCACCCGGGAAACGCTACATTCCGCGTCTGTCCCGCTGCCGTTTTCTTCCTTCCGCGTCATGGCGGAAAGCGTGACCTTAAGCTGCTCTAAAAACCGTTCGATCACCCCATCCTCAAAGAGCGCAGAGGGGTACTGGGCCACAAACCTTAACGATTCACCCGCCCGGTTACTAGCTCCGTCTTTGTTTTCTTCCTTCCCTCTGTAAACCGTCAGATTCAGATCTCTTCTCAGTCTCTGCAGCTCATAGGAAAAGGCAATGGAAATTCCCGATGTCTCATCATACAAAGGCTCCGGGAGTCTTAAGTAATTTAAGCCGACATCAAAGACGGGATGCCTCGCGCTGTCAGGCTCCGGTACAAACTCCGCTGCAACCTCCGCAAAGGGAAGCACAAACTCCCTGGTCGCGGCTCTTATTGTTTCCGCGTTTTCCGTAAGATACAATGACAGGGGCTTGTCTCCCTCCGGTCTTGTCCGGACAGGAGCCGTATTGACAAACATCCCGACTGCGTCCCGATCCTTCTCCTCTCTCAGATCCACCGGGACCCCCAGTACCAGATCTTTACTTCCGCAGTATTTTCCGAGAACTATGGAAACGGCGGAAAACAGAAATTCAAATACAGAGACCCGGTACCTCTTTGCCGAAACGCGGATATTTTCAAAGCTCTCCGTATCAAGGACAAGCTCCCTTTTTCTGTCCGCGCGGGGATGGAGCTTTGGTCTTGCCTGCTTTAAGGGCATTTCATTTACCGGGACCCCGTCTGAAAACATTTCCCGAAAGAAGGCTCTGCTTCCTTTATCGTCCCGCAGTTTACCGTTTATGCTCCCGCTCTCCCGGTTAATAGAGCAGTTCCCTGCAAGGGGCCGTGCAAAACTGATTTGGTCTTCCCTGTGCTGACCCGCCTGGATTTTTCCCGAAAGCCGTATCATCAGCCCTTTCATAATTGCGGGGATACTGCCCCCGTCTACTGCTATATGGTGTACCGCAATATGAAGAAGTATTTCCCCGCGGCTTCCCGTTGATTGCTCCGGGGCCATAGGCGGCGTGCCTGAAAGGGGCCGGGGTGGGAGGATATATCCCGTAAGCCTGATCGGTACCCTCTCAAGTGGCAGGGGCGTATGAAAGCTCCTGCATTCCTTTTCAGCCTCCGCCCTGGAAACCCCTTCCACAAAGCGGATAGAGGGAATCTCATCCGTCAGCACCCTGACCGGTTTTCCGTTATCCTCCTCATAAAAGGAATGCCACGCCTCCTGCGAAAGCATAAAGGAGGACAGCGCCTCAGAAAGCGCTTCTTTTGTCACGCCGGTAAACTCAAACAGCAGATTCAGCAGATATTCGTCGGAATCCGGATCCATCCGGCTTTCCATATACATCGCTTTCTCATAGGGAGAGAGGGGTAATCTCAGCCTTTCCTTCAACTTCTTTTCCCGCCTTTCGTTTTTATCAAATGTTATAGTAAACGACAGAACTATTTTCGTTTTGGTGTTAACTGCCCGGCCGGCCGCCTGCAAACGACCGTCCGGGCAGTTGGAACAATCCAGTTTATTTGATCTCAAAGGTGACCGGATCGAGCTTTGATCCCTTGAAATTCCCAAGGAAGGTCACCGTTGCCTTTGCTTTTCCTTTGTTTTTGTTCTTGCTGTAGCCTACCTTATAATCCTTTCCCGGTATCAGGATAAGCTCTTTCCCCGAAGCCGTCTCTGCGGCGATCCCGATAAACGGGGTGAGCGTAGCGCCGGTATAGGCAAAGCCTGCCGAAAGCGTATCCTGATTCGTGATAGTAAAGCCCGTTATTCCGGCGCTCTTCTTCTTCGTCCAGACCGCGGGAGAAATCTTAAAGGTTTTCTTCACCGTCTGGTTGTATTTTCCGAGCCCGATGACGACAAACCTCACCGTACCGGCATTTATGTTCGGCGAATAGCTTAGGGCAAAATCAACCCCTTCCGTCAGTACCTCCTTACTCTTCTTATCCGTCACCGTAAGCTGACAGTCCATGGTATCCACAGGTCCGGCAACGGTAAGTCTCTTTTCGCTTCCGTCATAGGTAAAGGAAGCTTTCGTAAGCTTCACGGCGAAGCCGCCGATCTCCTTCTTATCCAGTACCTTTACGGTAATTTCTCTTTCCCCGGTAAAGTTGCCGTTTGTTCCCGCCGTAACAGTAAATGTTGTATCCTCTTTCAGCTTAGTCGCGGGAACGCCTGCGTAATCCCGCTTCGCGGCAAGGGTTTTTCCCATGTACGCAAGGACGGGCGCGGCTTTCTTTCCGGAAACGATAACGGTATTTCCGACCACTACCTCCGGATCCGAAAGGTCGGCAGGAAGGATCTTAAAGTTCAGCTTCTGCTGTGTTTGTTTTTTATATGTCCCCTTAAACCTGACCGTCGCCCCCGCGTCGCCCTTCTTTTTGTCGGAAGCGTTTAAGTTATTCGCGTAGGAAAGGGTATAGTCAACACCTTCGATCAGAAGCTTCTTTCCATCCACCACACAAACCTGCGGCGTAAGCTTCTCACCGGTATAAGTAAGGGAAAGCGGCTCCTCCAGGTCGATCTGATCGGCAAAGAAGGCAGTTACCTCTCCTGTCGTCTCGCCCTCGTAGCTATAGTCCTCTTCCGGCTTTTCCTGACCGTTCTCCGTATTGAAGATCTTTTCCTCGCTGAGCGGAGGATGCTCTGTATCCCTGGTAGCAAACGAAGCCCTGAAGACCTTATACACACCGGAGGTTCTTACAAGCTCTCCCTTCACCGGCCCGGAATCGGTTTCCTCGATATAGCTCTCCGTCGAAGGACCCACTCGGTAGAGGACGTGGAAGTTCGCGTAAACCTCACCCGTTGTCACATCATAGCTTCCCCAGCTCACCTCGTGACTGTCATAGGCATAGGTCTTTCCCACATTCACAGCGAGTCTGCAGGAGGGGAGCTCTTCTCCGGGTATTGCCATAATATCCGCGGGAGTAAAGATAATATCCGTGATGCCGTCCTCTAAGGCCGTTACGGTAAACTCAGCCGTCCCGCTCTTACTGGTAGTTTCCGTCACAGGAACCGAGGCTACGGAAGGATCTGTGCTGATGGCGCTTACAGAGGCGCCTGAGATCGGTTCCCCGTTTTCATCTGTAAGGGTTACCGTAACCGCTTCCGTACTTTCTGCCGCAAGCTCAAGTACCGTCTTTGAAGCCCTGATATCGTACGGTAAAGGCTGTGGCACGATCTCCTCCGAAGCATAGTCAGCCTGAAGGAATTTGTGGTTATAAGCCATCGCTTCCTTACCGATCCGGATCGTATGAGCTGTCTTTGCGAAACCGCTGTCGGAAACCGGTGTCAGGATCATCGTCCTTGCCAGTATCCTGCCGTCTCCTGCCGGGCTTGCCTCTTCGTCCGGGAAGCTAAGCAGGACAGGAACCTTCTCTGTGCCGTCAAGGATCTGCACCACATCCTCCGAAAGAGTGGAGGTATCCATATAAAGGCTGAAGCTGACCACCGCGCGGTTATCATACATTTCAGCCCGTACTACCGTCGGAGCGTTTACGGATTCAAGCGGGATGTTTATTCCCATCTGTACCGGAAGAACCGGAAGCCAGCCGGCAGCGGAGCCATCGTTAAGGAGAGCCGCCGGATGCTGTGAACTGTCGTTATCCGAAAGTCCCGAGCCTTCCGGGGCGGTAACCTTTACCTTATACTCATACCCGTCGGGCACGAACCACTGGTACTGCCCGTCAGAGGCCGTCACCTGCGGGTTGATCTGCCCGTAGTCCTCCGCGTTCCAGACGGTTTCCGCCGTTACCTCGCCTGAGGCATCCTTTTCCGCCGCCTGGTAGAGCGTCGCCGTCGCCCCCACCACGGGATTTGACAGCACCGCCTCATAGACGATGCCCTCGGGGTCGTGGATCGCGGCGGATCTTCCTCCCGCGGGCCTCACATTGGTTCCGCGGCCGCTTCCCCCGCCGTTACGGATGGCACCACTCACATCGCTTGGCTTTATGTTGCGGATACCGCCGTTTCCGCCGCTTCCGCCGGAATTGTTATTTTCTTCCTGTGCTTTCTTCATCAGGCCCTTCATCTCAAAGTCCGAGAAAAGCTCTTCCATGATGTCATGGATATCCTTCTCGCTCTCCCGGATCTTCTTCTGAAGAGCTTCGTCAAGCTTATCTAAAAGCTTGTCAAGGGCCAGACCCGCAAGCCCCTTCCAGTCCTTGGAGGCCACGTCGATCCCCAGGGACGCAAGCTGCGCCGCGACATTGCCGTCCGACAGGAAATCCAGAGCGTCCTTCGCGCCCTTGATCTTCAGGATGCTTCTCGCGGTGGTGATGGTGTTGGCAAGGGCCTTGATATCGCTTAGGATCTGCTTGCCCACGCCCGTGTCCCTGTACTTCTCGGCATTCGTAAGCCTCTGCTGGTATTCCGCAAACCGCTTCGCATAAACTTCCGAAACAGCGCCGAATTTCCCATCCTCCGCCAGCTTCTGCAGAATGGCAACATTCGTTCTGAGCTCAGTGATGGCGGTGGATTCACCGGCAAGGCCGCTTCCCCCGGTAACGTTCTGAGCATCCTTTAAATGCTGCTTCATAAAGTTTAACTGGTAGGAGGTCCTGGCCGCCCCACCCTGGAGCGTCCCAATGGCCTTTCTCAGACCGCTGTTAAAGTTCTTCATATTGCGCAGGGTCTCGCCGCTGAACTGGGCGTATTTGTCGTGGACATGGCCGTCTGCCATCAGGTTTTCGATCCCATTTTTCAAAAGGGCATTGTCCAGTCCGCTTTTGGAAATAAAGCTCGCCAGCTCCCCGCCGGATTCCGAATCGTCGATCCTTGTGACCGTAAGCCGCTCATAGCCGGAATCCCCGTCCTCAGGCAGTCTTACATAGTACTCCTCAAGCCAGATATAATTTCCCTCGGTCTCCATATTCACCCAGCCGATGGACCACAAATTGCCGTCCGTGTCGTAGATTTTTGAAATCTCTACATCCTTCCAGCTCTCCCAGCCCTCGTAATCGAATATTTTATCTTCACCGGTCGCGGTGCCTTCTCTGATTCCGAGAACATCATTTAGCTTCTCCAGGGAGGCCTCGCTCCCGTCAAAGGTAAAGCCGTTCTCCTCTGTTATGATGCCCGCTTCCTCGTAGAAATCCTGAATGGAATCGCAGGCCACGGCCAACAGCTCGTTCAGCTCCTCCTCCGTCGCGGTCCCCAGGCACCCCTTCTCAGGGTCGGCGGGATCGGTTTCTGCGCTCATCAGCTTCTCATAATACTGCGCCGCCGTCGTTCCATCCTCAAACGCGGGAAGGTCGCTCACCTTCAGATCGTCCACCCACCTGAGCCTGTGCTCGGGGAGCTTGTTCGTAAAGCTGATGCCCCAGGAATTAAAGAGCAGGCCCTTTTCCGTCACGGATCCGGTATAATCATTCGTTCCCTGCTTCCTCGTAAGCGGTACCAGATATTCCTCGCCGTCCTGCCCGGTAATCCACATATAGACCGGATCGTGCTTTCCGTTCTCCGGCTTTGTCTCAAGGCTGTCCGCGTTCTCAAAGGTCACGGTGAAGTCATAGGTGTAATAAGTTCCCTTGTCGCTCGGAGACCAGTAGTTGCTCGACAGAGACCCGCCCCTTCCGGTAAATTCAAATATTTTCATGGTTCTTCCCGAGAAGTGATCCTTGTCATAGTCGCTGGTGGTCCTGACCTGGATGCCTTTCAGGACGGCGGGGGCAAAGCCCTTTGCATAGCGGATGGAGGAAACCGGCGACTTCACATTTTCCTTTGTCGGATCCGTTATGGCATAAAGCTCGTGGAGGCCGTTCAGGCTCCAGTCCTCCTTACCCGCGAAGAGGGCCCGGAAGGCATCGTCGATGGTAAAGGTGAAGAATGCAGTGCCGAAGCTGTTGGCACGGGCCTTCGCGATCTCCACGCCATCCATATAAAGGACCACATCCCTGCTCGGAATGGTATAGGTCCATACGCCGTTGTTCCCCTCCCGCAGATAGTCGGAGGTAAAGCTTAAGGCCCCTGCTTCATCGATCCTTAAATTCATTTCGCCGAGAGCATAGGAAGTGGTATTCTCGCCCTTGATCCTTCCGCTGGCCGTAACCGGATAGTCTCCTCCCGTACCGCCCCGCAGGTAAAACAGGATCTTTCCCTCGGGCTTTTTTGTCTCCAGGGTAAAGCCGTAAACATCCGCGATATGATTCTCGTCACGAAAGTCGATCGTAACCCTGCTATCTTTATCAAGCGTGCCGTCACTATAGAGAACGATGTTCTGGTCGGTATCCGGGACACCGTATTTATAGCCTGTTCTGCATTTCAGATCCACATTGGTAAATCCCTTATCAACCCAGTTTGAGCTATGCGCCTTCTTTACGGTGATCTGATAAGCGGCGTCGGGGTTGTCCCTGCGGATCTTCGGATCCACGCTGTAATTCAGGGTCAGAAGCTTCCATTCATCCAGTCCTGCCTCGACCGTCGCGTCCGAAAAGCCCGATCCCTCCGCGGAGAACAGGGACTCTCCCAATAGCCTTGGCGTATGATCAAGGGCAAGTCGTGTGAGCTTCCCGTTTTCTATGGTAAAGGTCTTTTCCTGATAGGTTCCCGCATCCAGAACACCGTGCGCCTGCTCCAGCGTACTCGCGGCCGCGTACCAGCCTGATTTCTGCCAGACGATCAGGGTATAGTCTCCCGCAGGCAGCAGTCCGCTCTCCGCGCTTCTTGTCACATATTTGGAGCGACTTTCCAGAAGAGTTCCCTTGCTGTTATAGATCGCGAAGCATTCTGTAACCTTCGGCTCCTTCTGGGAAGTCGTCGTTGTAAACTGCATTTTTCCGTATTCCGTAAAGCTCAGATCAAAGCGGTCCTCCGGCGTGTCCTTCCAGTTGCGCTTTACCGTCAGGGTGTCCTCCACGGTTCCCAGCACAACCCCCGGATCGTCCTCGTCCCCCTCGGGAAAGGCCATGGAAAGCTTCAGACTGTCTCCCATGGAAATGTATGAAGCGATATTGTTCCTGTCATTCCAGTAAATATAGTTTCCGCTGATCCGGTAATCCTCAGGGGCTATGGTCGTTTTCTTCGTCAGGTTTTCGAGCGTAAAGACAAGTTTTCGGAAGGTATCCGTATTTGTTCCGTATTCATTTGTATCCGTACCGCTCTCTTTTCTGTCCGTGGCATAGGTTCTTTTCAGGTTTACCCTGAGCTGAGTCGGGAGGCTTGCCTCCTTCATGGTGATCGCTGCAGGTTCCCCCAGGTTTGCGGGGAGAATGCTCTTATAGGAGGTCTCAAAGTTGTACCCGGTATCCTCTGCCCTGACCATGGCATCCAGATCATAGACCGGCACCTCAAACAGCAAGGCATCCCCGTCCATTTCCGTGGTGAATTCCGCCTGCTTCCAGAGCGTATCGTAATAGCTGTAATCATAGGAGGCATTGTTGTATTTCCCCGTATAGCCTCCCCAGGGCTCCTGGGTCAGAGACAGGCGCAGGGAATCCTCTCCGCTGGCCGCGATAACGGCGGAAGCGTTGGTCACGCTGCCGGTGAGGACGCTCTTCTGCACAAGTCCCAGGGGTACATTGATAAACTGGCTCTTTCCCGTGAACGTCACCGCGGTTCCGGGGTCTGCGCCTTCCGCCTCCTTTAAGGGAACTCCGTAGAAATCCAGCCAGTTATGGATCCAGTCCCCGTCTGCCCCGTATCGATCCATGGGCATGATCTCGTAGTAAAGGGTCTCCCCGGTTTGAACATCGTGCTCACCAAGGAGGTTTCCCGTCCGTCTAAGGGCTTCATATTCCCCTTTCCCGTTTTTTCTGTACCAGGTGATACGGTAATCCTCGGGGGTCAGCGCCTCCCCGGAGTGCTTCGCGCCGGTGATATTTAAGACGATCTTCTCGCTGTTCGTGGCATCCGCGATGACGTTGATTTTTCCGAATACGGTGGTTACTCCGCCGTTCAGAATATCGTCCTTAAGGATATCCCTGTAGTCATCCCGGTTCCTCCCGGTCATCAGTACATCATAATAGAGGACGCTCCCGGCCGGAACCTTCGGAGAGCTCGTTCCCGTGCCGATCTGGGCGTAGCCCTCCGCGTCTGGCGTGGCATCGCCATACACCGCGGGATCCCTGCTGTACCAGACCACGTTGTAGCCAGAGCCGCTTTCATTTGGCACATCGCTGTCGCCGGATTTTACAGAAACGACGGCCTGGCCAAGCTCCTTCAGCTTCTTTGTGTCGACATTTCCGCCCTCGAGAGACTGGATCGTACCTGTGATGGTTTCATAAAACTGCTCTCCATCCAGCTCCAGTTTATCCCCCGGCTCTATTTTATAGGTCAGCTCCGTGGGATAATTCGTGACAACCGTCGGCGATCCGTTATTTTTTATCCCTTCTCCGCCCCACTCGAACCGGCATTTATCCGCGACGTTTACGCCGTCCCTGTTAAGAACCTTCACGGTGGCGGAGGCGCTGCGGATTACCTTCAGGCTGACGGTGGGATCCTCCGGGGTCCCGTAATCGTCGTCCGGATATTCCTTCTCGGGAACCGTATAATGGAAGACAAGCGTATAAGAACCCTCCGAAAGAGTTTTCAGGAAGGACTTCCTGATCGTTACGGTTTGGCCGTTCTCTGAAACCGCGTAATCCTTTCCTTTTGTCAGGATGGTTTCCCCGCATCGGATGGAATCAAAGATGAAGGTGCCGTCATCCTTTCTCAGACTGATATCCGCATTCTGTTCCGTTCCGGTGCTTAAGTCAAAGGTCGCAGAGCTCGGCCAGACGTCCGGCTGTTCAATGACAATGGGGCTTCTGGTGACCGTAAAGGAAATCGGCTCGGAGCGGTAGATCACGCCCAGGACCTCGTCGTCCCCATACCCGCTATGATATAGCTTCCTGATCTCGACAGCCGCGCTGCAGACATCCCCCGGATTCAGAGTTGGCTTGTCCGTCCCTGACCAGGTAAGCTTTTTATTTTCCAGCAAAACGCTTCCATGGCAGTCGGTATAATACCGATCTCCCCATTCGCTGTCTCTTTCCGCCCCGTTTTGGGTATGAGAGCTTATATCGTCATAGTGCCAGCAATCACTCTCCCAGGAAAAGTTACTGATATCTCCCTTGCATACCCGCACAGTGGCCACGGGCTTATAATCCTTATCCGCATTCCCGTCATGACCGCCATGCGCCGTTCCCAGCATGATAACGGGCATCTGTTTTAATGTGCCGTCCTGATACAGGGTGGGCTTCCCCAGAATAAGGGACAGCTCCGATTCCTCATCGGTCACCGTGTAAAGTTCACTGGTCTCGTATACCGTTGCTTTATCATCCCGCCTGTGCGCCTTGGCGTTTTCATCAAGCCGATATATCCGAAGGCAGAGGGTAACCTGATCTCCGGCGGCAAATTTTTCATTTCCGTACACCTTCTCCGGTTCCCTTTGAATGGTCAGATCGTTGCTCCAGATCCCGCCCTCTGCGCTGCACTGAGAGCCCTGGGTAACAGAGCTGTTTCCCCAGGCGTCCCCGCATTTCCCCATCCACCAGATGAATTCATCTGAATCACTGGTCTGAGAATTTATTTTCTGATAAATCGAGGTCTTTGTATAATCCCCCTTTGCCACCGCAAGTCTCGCATAGTAGCTGACCCCGTCCTCCTCCGGCTCAAAATTCTCCATGTCCCACATGGCCTCCAGATCGACCCCGTGTGCATTTGGGTAATTGGGGTCACTGGGGGTTATCCGGACATTTTTCAGGGTCACTTTAGGGACATTCTCACCGCTCACCTTGAAAGTCTTAGCATTTGATACTGCCACCTTTGAGGAGTAACCAATGCTGTCATAGTTATAATAATATACCAGTTGAATCGTACAAGTATCTCCGGGCTGAAGCTTCGGCTCTTCCTTCCCCTCTGAGCTATACCAATCAAGCAGCCCTGAGAAATTTCCATAAAACTGCACCATATCCCTTGCATTTCCGATTTCTTCGCGATACTGACCGCATGGCACGGGTGTGTAGTAGTCTTCCTCGTTCCCCCACTTCATCACCCAGCAGGAGCCTGATTGCGGCAGGATCTTCATAGCGCCGCTATCTTCATTGCTGATTGTCGGCGCATATTCAGCCACCTGAGAAGTTTCACCCTTGCATACAAAAATTCCAAACAAATGCGCAGTCCAATAGTTGCTGAAATCGCACTCGAATTCCCAGTCCACGTCCAGATAAGTATCCGGGGTCATGACCGGGGTTCCGGTACTGATGAAGCGGTAATTTGCCGAGTCTCCCTCCGCTGACGGCTCCTCCGGATCGTCATCCCAATCGGCGTTTTGGACTTCCCCCTCCGGATCGTATGAGGCATCTTCCCCCGCATCCCCTAAGGTTACGTTTTCTCGGGTCTCTTCCACCGGGGATATTTCCGCCTCCTCCTTCGGATCAGCCGTTTTGGGCAAGGCCGAACCACCTGCCCGGCTTGAGCCCTCAGTTTCTTCCGTAGTCGCCTGAATCTCCGCCGTTTCGCTGCTTCCCGTATCCCCCGCCGCAAACGCCGTAAGGGGCATCCCCGTAAAAAGCACCGCGAAAGTAAGCAGACCCGCGCAGACTCTCTTTAAAATACTCTTCATTTTGCCTTTCTCCTTTCTGGGATCAAATCATTTCCTCTTTTCTGCCCCGAGGAGCCGCATATCTGTGTTTTTCGCATATTTCCCCAAGGCATCGTTCGTATTGAAAACAGATGAAGTGCTTAATCTTCATTTCCACCCATGCTGTCGGAGGCAAAAGCCGCTTGGCGTTTTCCCCTGACACCATATGATGTATCCACTCTGCACTTTGTCACAAATTCTTGTATTCGTATATAGATTTTGCGTATTCGGTCGTTTTTCAGGTTTATTCGGTATATGTACTTGATTTAAGGCGAAAAAAACAGTACTCTGGATGAAACAAGATTTAATGATGTCGAGGTCTAAAGTGTCATGCGGCAAAGCCGCTTTTTGTGCAGATTCGCCATGGCACTTCGTGCCATGCGACTTTAGGCCTCGACATCATTTAATTGCATCGGTACTTCAGAAAGGAATAATATGAAAAAATGCCAGAAGATTATCAGATGATTGATTTTCCACCCCTGAACACGCAGCAGTTAAAAGAACTGAAAGAGCTTGAAAATATGTCCGATCAGGATCTCGATTACAGCGATATTCCGGAGCAGCCGAACAATGGGCAGTTTTATTATACTGGTTAACGAAAATCGGCAACGATTTTCGTTAACCAGTATAAGAGCCCTGCCCGGAAATATCCTCGTTTTCCTCCGGATACCCTTCCAGATAATGCACCCGGCAGTCCTTACGGAAAAAGGATATCCCATAGCGGCCTATGGTTCCATAGCCCTCGTCCATCAAGGCATCCGTATATTTCAAATCTGTGATCTGCTTTAGGGCCTCGTCGGCAGCGATATCCATATCCTCTGCCGTTACTGTCCTCTGACCCTTTTTCGGTGTTACCGCCTTTATTTCGATCACAAAAGCACGGTCAAACACGCTCACAGGCAGTACCAGGAGATCGCTCCTACCGCTTCCCGATTCCCGATTGGAACGCACGGCAAAATCCTGTGCCCCAACAAAGAGCCCCGACATAAAACCGTGATAGAAAGCCTCTTTGCTGTCGAAATAGCTTATAGAGGGCTTGAGCAGCTTATTGATCTCTGCTTCAAAGCCCTTCGCGTCCCCGGAAAGCATGGCTGTAAACAGAGCGCTGCGGTCGCTTTTCTTTACGATCTCATCACCAAACCAGTTAATAATCTTCTGGGAATAAATATAACGGGTTTCCCTGTTGGGGATCACTAACGTCGCGTAATTTACATCGCTTTCACCGCGCTCGCCAATGGCCTTTAAATATCCGGTAAAGTATAGGAAGTTCCAAAGATTATCCTGATCTTTATAGATTTCTCCATAAGTGATATCCTCATGAATGGGCTTTTCAATACTTCCCCATTCGATCAGCCGCTCGATTTCTCCTTTGGTAACATTGTCCGCCCGCTCCACCAAATCCTTTACAATGGAATTGGAGCTTGTATTGGCCCAGTAAGACATCGGCAGGAAATCCCGGTTATCTCCGATATGATCCGACAGATACATAATGGTACTCCAGGGATTATATACGTTCTTCCCGCCGAAAATATATCCGTTATACCAGCTTCTCACTTCCTCATATTTATCCGAAAGCCCGTAGTATTCAAGCATCGCATATACTTCTTCATCGGTAAAGCCGAAATACTCGCCATAGTCCGGCGTACGGATAGAATTGATCTTTAAGTTGTTAAGTCCTGTAAATATGGATTCCTTTGAGATACGCAGGCATCCGGTGATAACAGCAAATTCCAGACAGTCGTTAGTCTTCAGGGAGTTTTCAAACAAGCTGCGGATAAAACGCACCATGTGATCGTAATAGCCGTCGTAAAACGAACTCTCAAGTGGCACATCATACTCATCGATCAGAAGAATGGTATTCTTTCCCGAAACCTTCTTGATACATTGGCAGAGGAATTTTATACTCTCCGCATATTCTTCCGGTTCCACCTTCCAGCCCCTGAATCGTTTGAATTTCTCCGTTTCCTCAGCATCCAGCGACCCGCTTTTCAGCACATTGGAATGCCGGTCAAACTCATGGGCAATCTCGTTTCGCAGCGCGGAAAATGCCCATTTCTCATCCCCGGTCTTTGCGCTCTTTAACGTCAAAAAGATCACCGGGTATTTCCCCATCATAGAGGTATATTTCTCTCCGGCATCCATGATCTTAAGCCCCTTAAACATTTCCGGGTCGCGCCCCTCCTCAAAGAAGCAGCGCAGCATATCAAGGGTCAGGGTTTTTCCGAAACGTCTGGGACGGGTAAATAAATTGACTTCACCATGGTTATCAATCAGCTCCTTTATAAAAAGAGTCTTGTCAACATAGTAATAATCATTCTTTATCAGCTTTTCAAAAAACTCAATGCCCACCGGCAAGGGCTTAAACATACATACCTCCCTCAGAAAAAGAGCATCTGCTCTTTAGTCGGCTTATTCCGCATGTCTGCCATACGTAAAAGCAGCTGTCCGGTTATCCCGGACAGCTACGATTATACTATAAGCTGTCTGCCCCCGCAAGGTGCGCTCTCTTATTCCTTCGGGATCGGATCGAGGTAAAAGCTGCCATCCGTACCATGCATAAGATGTACCCGTGACCCGTTTTCAAGCGGCATATCATACCTCCATTCAGCAGAATAATTACCGCCGTCTTCGGACTTCACATCATACAGATCGTAGAGCTTTCCGCCATTCTCACTGCTGCCGTTCTTTTTTACAACGGTAACTTCGCCGATGAATTCCGGAGAGTCAAACTGCCCGTCGTATGCAGCATAGGCACTCTTTACAGCCTCGTCAACGATTGATTCTATCATCTGTTTATTTTCCTCTGACAAATACTCGTCAGGAATAAGATCCATATACTTATCGTAGTCAAACGGGGATCCGTCTGCCGCTTTAGTATCTGTCGCATTAGTAGCGGACGCTTTGGTATCGGGCGCGCCGTCTCCGGCTCTTGCCAGGCTGTTTATGATCCCCTCTACCAGTATTTCCGCGTCATCGCCATCCAGCCAGAAGGAAAGCTCGATAAAGTCACCAGCCTCAAATATGTAATTTACTACCCGGTAGGATATTCCCTCATAGTCTTCCTGCGAATAATATAAGGTAAGCGCTGTATCGTTGATTTTTTCAAACGTATAATCGTCAGCACCGTACTGAAGAGACTCCTCCTTCGTATATTCCTCAAGGGATTTGCCCTCCGTTGCAAACTGATAGACGTCGAAATCCATAAGGTGGGCATCGCTTTTATAATAGGCGATCATATCATCCCGTCTGTCAATCTCCGTAACATCTCCTTCATAGTAGTCCGAGGGCACAGTAATAACGTATCCCGAGGTTCCCAGAGTGATCTCCGCTGTTTCTTCAAAAAGCTGCATATCATCCATGTTCTCGGAAGCTTCCGCAGGCTGTTCTCCTGATTTTTCCTCTTCCGTCTCTGTTTCCGCCTTCTCCGTCTCCGTTTCCGTTATCTCCGGCGCATTACTTTCCATAACCGTCTCTCCCGTATTGTAATAAACGGGAACTCCCGCGCAACCCGTAAAGGCCGTTAATGAAATAGCAAATACCGCTAACTTCAGTTCATACAATATCGTGTTCTTCATGCTTCAAAACTCCTTTCTTTCCTGTTATTTGCCATTTTCTTGTCCTCCTTCCAAAAGTGTTTCTTTTTATTCTTTCCCCATTATACGGATATATTTCTGACGCTGTCAGCGATTATGCGTATCCGGTCGTTTTTTCCGCGTATCCGGTCATCCGATATATGTGTTTCAGGGATCACAGCTCAAATTTTCCGACGATCTCCTGCAGCCTGTCCACTTCTTCATAGAGTCCCTGGCTCATATTGACGCATTCCCGTGACGTGGCCTCCGTTTCTCCGACAAAGGTATTCAGGGTTCCGATCCCCTCTGCCACCTCCTCAACGATCTCCCGCTCCTCAAGGATCGAAGCGGCGATCTGATCGATATGGGCATCTACGTCCTCTGTCTTCTCCACGACACCCTTCATTTCATCCACCGCCAGGCGTACAAGGCGGTTTCCTTCTTCTACAGCTTCTACCGTTTCTTCGATGAGGGTCCCGGAGCTGCCTACTGCCTCTGTAGTCTGTTCCGCGAGCACCCTTACGTTTTCCGCCACGACCGCGAAGCCCCGTCCGGATTCTCCCGCTCTGGCGGCCTCGATCGAAGCGTTTAAAGCCAACAGATTCGTCTGAGACGCAATGTTGTTGATCATATTGATGATCTCAGCAATGCCGCCTGACTTCTCGGATATCTTTTCCATAGCCGCATGCAGCTCGGTAAGGCGTTTATAGTTATCCTCCATCCCGTTCCTTACTTCCTCCGAAAGACGGCTCGATTCCTTTGTCTGCTTAAGGTTCCTGTCAAAGCGGTCCTTAACATCGGTGATCCTGTCTACTGCGTCATTCAGTCTCGATTCCACACCGGACACGTGCGCAGCTAACGCTTCCGCCTCCGAAGATACGCTTTGTGCCTTGCTATGAACGGAGTCCGCGGAATGAAGAACAGTCTGCATTGTCGTACTTAAGGAATCGGTGATCCGATTGATGGATTCCTTAAGCTTCGCGAAGTCCCCGATATAATCCATGTCGATATTTGCCGTCAGATCTCCCTCGGATATAGCCGCTAACTTCCCCGCCATATCCTCGATATAGCCGCGTATCGCGCTGTTGGAGCTTTCGATCGCGCTGCAGAGCGTACCGATCTCGTCTCCCGTTGTATAGCGCGCTTCATAGTCAAGCTTCCCCTGGGACATATCCTCCGCCATATCCATCAGCTCATTCAAAGGATTGAGCAGAGGATACAGGTATTTCTTTGTCGTCCCTCTGCTGACGGTTATGATCAGGGCAAGAAGAAGGAGGCTTACGATAAAGAAGATGATCACGCCGCGATAATAGTGTACCCCCGTATCCACAACGATAACGGATACTCCTGCTTCCTTCAGCGAGCTTCCTGTATAGACCCGGAACAGTCCTTTGTAATCGGAACCGATCTTTTTCGTCAGTCCCGATGTGCCGATCACTTCCGAGGGGATCCCCGCGTCGGAATACGAGGTCAGATACTCATTTCCCGCCGAATCCGTATAAGGCAGATATTCCTTGTTCTTATGAGCGATTACCGTACCGGCGTTATCGACCAGAGTGACATACTTGGTATCATCCTCGCTGAAGGAGGAAGAGGCGATTGCCTGTACATCATCCGTAAAGATATCCGCAGCCAGCACTCCCACCGCTTTTCCGTCCTTATGGATCGGCGCTGACATTGTAATAACAACCCGGCCGGTCTCCGCATCCACATAAGCCTCCGATACATAGATAGAAGCGGACTGGATGGATTGCCTGTACCAGTCTCTTACCGTAGGATCATACTCTCCCGGTGCCGGCTCCCAGCCGCCTCCGAAATAGCAGGTTTTATCCTCCATGCCGACGTAATAATCGTAAATCCCCCTGGATTCATTTTCCGAGAGGACGTGACCCAAAAACGCCGCCAGCTCGTACTCCGGTCTTGATGTCATGTCATAGTTCTCTATGGCCTGCCGTATACTCAGGATCTCAGCGATCCGTTCCGCGTACCAGATGGAAACCGTCTGTTCCACTGCATTTGTTTCCGTATCCTGCAGATCATTGGTCAGATTTACGAGAAATCCGATGGCCAGCGCCCCCAATATGAGCATCAGAACAATGATGGCGATCGTCAGTGCCGACAGTACGTATCGCATCAATCTCTGTCTGATGGTTCTTTCCTGTTTTTGCAGCTTTTCCATTTCTCCCTCCCGGCGATTATCGACAGTATCTTCCTGTTGCCTTTTTCTCCTTACCCAGCGGTAAACTGTACGACCGTTGCAATGATTCCGATTACCAGGAATCCGATGCCAATGATCAGGGTTCCGCCGGAAGGATCCATAAATTCCTCCGGATGATCCGGCTGTGTGCATAAGTACCTTCCAGCCACCCCCAGATGAAGAAAATGATCACCGCCGCCATACTGAAAACCGGGTATAACTTTTTCCTGTCCACTATAATTCTCCTCCTTCTTGAAACGCGTTTATACACGAAGGAACCGTCCGGAAATGACTTCCTGATTTTTTTCGGTTCCTGAATGCTCAAAAAACAGGTTGTATACATTACGCCTCTTCCATGATCCATCCGCCGCCAACCGCGGCAAGTCCTACATAAGTCCCCTCAGGTACTGCGTGCTTCCGCGTAAAGGTTGCCAGAACCTCGCCGCCGTCCCCGAAGCGCACCAGATATCCGTCTCCTTCCTTGCTGATTACCGTACCAAAGGCATCGTACTGTCCGGATCCCTCTCCGTCCTCCGTAATACCGCCGGTCGCCTTTGCCAAGGCATCATCGTTAAGCTGCATATTTTTCGCTGCCGCCATTTTGCCTCCCTCCTTTCGCCAGTTTGCGGTTTTCCTGTCTTGCTCCAATCTGATTATAAGTCTTTCAGATCACATTAACAGGATATCTGCGTAATCGGTCGTTTTTGAGGTCTATTCGGTAATTACATGGCTATTTGCGCAGGGATTGAGTACAGAGCTGCTATGGTCTCAAAACAAAGGCTTCTTTTAACTTTGGCATTGATTTGTCTTTGAGGATTTCTATTGCATGATACATGTGCATGTTGTTAATACCTCGAGCTGGTTCTTTAATCAGGTTTCCTTTTTTATCAAAACAACCATATAAATTTACTGTTCGGACAAAATGCTCATTCAGCTCATCCCAGGCCCAAAAATCATCATCATCCAGAATAACAAAGCTTTCTACATCAGGTCTGCAGGTCAGCCATGAACGTATCTCTGCAGGCCTTGCATCCGGACCGCTGCCAATGATCGGAGTCATTCCTTTTATCATCAGATAATTTCGTTCAAGCAGCTTTGAAAACTGTTCAAAGTCATCATAGGCCAAACTGTCCCTGTTTAATCGCCCTTCAAGATAATCTGAAAAGGCGAGCCTCCTTGAGCTTGTCAAGATAATATCCGCCCCGGTCTGATTCACTATTCTTCTAAGGTATTCGACCGCATATTCACGGACAACTATTCCATCTCCCTTCCTTCCGAGATCATCATTCAGTACCCCGTCAAAATCAAGGAATATTGCTTTCTTTATTCCGTCATGTATTTCGGGAATGATTCTTTCCTCCGGTTTCTTATATTCCCATCTGTCCGCAAATTCGGTTTCCTGCTCCGCCAGATCCCACCATGGACCATTTTTCAGAATATTCGCCGCCTCAAGACAGTGCTTGTCAGAAAGCGCCCTATAACGATAATCCACATATACAAACCTTCCCGGGAAAAACCGGTCCATAAATCTGTCGTCAATAACACAGTAATAGTATAAATCCGGATGATTGCTCAAATACACCGGAAGATCCTCCGGCTTGTCAGAGAATTCTTTGGTTCCTGGCAGAAGCTCTGTAAGATATCCATCAAGATCATGTATTCTGAATAACAGCTTCATCTGCTCAAGATTTTTGCTGTGCCTCCAGTCCGAGGATAAAACAATCTCCGCTTTGGTTTCCTCGATCAGATGTTTTAATCTGCTGACCGCTTCGGCATCCCAATCATAATAAACAGCCGCCACATCATATTTATCCAGCTCCAGATATGCCGGCTCATGGTATTTCCGCGCAAGTTCTTCTTTTAAGGCATCCATATCATGCTTAAAGCGACTCTCATTCACCCCCGGCTGAAGTACTCCGTCAATATCGAGAAAAATAACCCTTCTCTCACTTCTTTCGTTTCTTTCCTTGTACATACTCCTGCTCACTTTCTTTGTTCACCGTTCCGTGATCCTGCTGATTCCCGTAATCACATCAAATCCCAGACAGTCATTGGTATTTATACTGGTTAACACTTTTCGTTGCCGATCAACCGGACTCGCAAACGCAATTCCAGTAAGTATGCTTTATCAAAAACGGCAATTAATTGCGTTCGCGAGTATAAGGTGTCTTCAAATTCTCCCGTTACACCGTGATTATACAATAAAAGCCTCGTTGAAAGCAAGGCGCAGGGGTTGAACCCTCCCATAAAACATAGTAAAATCATTTATAAGCCGGTCGCATCACCATCCGGGAGGTAGTTGCTTTAAGGGAGGCAGATATGAAGAAAGTAATATCCATCGGGGCACAGAATTTCGCGAAGCTCAGAGAAAATCAATTTTTTTATATAGATAAAAGCAGTTTTATCCGCGAATGGTGGAATGCGGGAGACGATGTCACTCTCATCACCCGCCCGAGACGCTTCGGCAAGACGCTGAACATGAGTATGTTAGAGTGCTTCTTTTCTAATAAATATGCCGGGCGGGGCGAGGAGCTCTTCGGAGACCTTGAAGTCTGGCAGGACGAGAAGCTGCGCGCCGAGCACGGACAGTGGCCGGTGATCTTTTTATCCTTTGCGGGGGTCAAGAATAAAAACTTTAATGCAACCCGGGAAGCGATCAACCAGTTGATTGCTGACAAATATGACGAATTTCGCGATAAACTTGATTATAGTGCATTCTCCCAAAAAGAAAAAGAGAGATTCGATGCCGTAGACCGTAAAATGGACGAAGTAACCGCAATGTTTTCCTTAAATTTCCTGTGCAGATTTCTTGAACATCACTACGGCAGAAAACCAATCGTTCTTCTGGATGAGTATGATACCCCGATGCAGGAAGCATGGGTTTATGGCTTCTGGGATGAGCTTGTTGAATATATCCGCGGTCTGTTTAACAATACCTTCAAAACCAATCCCCATCTGGCGAGAGGCGTGTTGACTGGAATAACACGAATAAGTAAAGAGTCCATTTTCTCCGACCTGAACAATCTTGCCGTGGTGGCAATGACTTCAGAAAAGTACCGGACATCCTTCGGTTTCACGGAGGAGGAGGTCTTTGCCGCCATGGACGCCCAGGGCCTTGCTCCGGAGCTGAAGGAGGAGGTGAAATTCTGGTACGACGGCTTCATCTTCGGCTCTGCGACGGATATCTATAACCCCTGGTCTGTCACCTCTTTTCTGGAAAGCGGCAAGCTGGATACCTGGTGGGCGGACACCAGCTCAAACGGCCTGGTTTCCGAGCTGATCCGCACCGGGTCGCCAACCCTCAAGAAGGATTTCGAAAAGCTCCTCAATGGGGAAAAGCTTCGTACAGTGATCGACGAGCAGATCGTCTTTTCCCGCCTGAAGGGAAGCATGGAAGCCATTTGGAGCCTTTTAGTCGCCTCAGGATATCTGAAGATCACAGAGATTGTGGTAAAAAAAGACGGACTGCGCCGGACCACATCCCATATCATCACCATTACCAACTATGAGACATGGCTGATGTTTAACAAGCTGATCAAAAGCTGGTTTGAACAGGCAGAGGACAATTATCCGGAATTTATCCGCTGCATGCTCACCGGCGACGTGGAGAATATGAATAACTACATGACCCGCATCGCACGGGACACCTTCAGCAGCTTCGATACAGGAACCCAACCCTCAGAGCAGGCTCCGGAACGCTTCTATCATGGCTTCGTCCTTGGCCTGATGGTCGATCAGGCTTCGGACTATATGCTCAAATCAAACCGCGAAAGCGGCTATGGCAGATATGATGTGGTGATGGAGCCAAAAAAAGCAGAGGATCCCGCTGTCATTATTGAATTCAAGGTTTTTAACGAAAAAAAGGGGGAAAAGGACCTTTCCGACACGGCGAAAAACGCCCTCGCCCAGATCGAGGACAAGCACTACGATGCCGACCTCCTTGCCCGGGGCATCCCTGCGGAACGCATCTACAAATACGGCTTTGCCTTCCGCGGAAGCGAATGCCTGATCGGGATGGGGTAGCCGATTTATTTTTGAACCGAAAGAGCAGCACCCCCGCAGCCGTTTTCTGACTGCGGGGGTGTTTTGCTTTAGCTTATAGTTCAGCGCTTCGTTCTGCCTCACTTCCCCTTCGCAACTTTGATCGTCACTGTCTTTGTTACCCCTCCGGGATAGCTGAGCGTTACCTTCACGGTCCCGCTCTTGCCGGTGAGCTTCTTAATACAGATCTTTCCAGGATCGTCTCTGTTATACTCCGCCTCTACGTTCTTTGGATCCAGCACCGCGCTGACAGGTGATATGGTCTGCGTATATTGGCTTTTGGATGGATGTTTGCAGGACCCACTTCAACCCTGCAAATCTGCTTGTGCAGAACAGTATTGAGGCCATGGGAGAACTTGTGGAAGCGTCATCACTTCCTTTCTTTAATTCCGACAGAATGTTGGAACGTGGATATGGTATTCCGGACAGGGTTTCAATTCCCTTGATTGATGAAGATGCTCACGCTGTCTATTATATTGTCTGTCTCTCATCAGATAAGAAACGCCTTGGTTCAGTTTTTAATGCCGTTCGGGAAATGGTGCTGCGGAAGGAATAAGAAAAACATTGCTTTACGTTCCTTTGTTTGATACCTGCATCTCTGGGGCAATGTCGTTTGCCGTATTGAAAAAAAGCTGACGCGACGTATAATTATTAGAAAGTATACCCTAAAAGGAGCCACTATGCAGCAGCTGTCCATGTTTGATACCGAAATTCCAAGACCTTTAGCCGCGCGTCTTCGCCCGGAGACCCTTGATGATTATGTCGGCCAGACCCATCTCATTGGTCCGGGAAAGGTTTTACGGCGCCTGATCGAAAACGACCAGGTCTCCTCCATGATCTTCTGGGGGCCTCCCGGCGTTGGCAAAACCACGCTTGCGAATATCATCGCCAACCATACGAAGGCGAATTTTCTGAACTATTCCGCGGTGACCAGCGGGATCAAGGAAATCAAGCAGGTCATGGAAAAGGCGGAGGAAAACCGTCAATTCGGCACAAAGACCATCGTTTTCGTCGACGAGATCCACCGCTTCAACAAAGCCCAGCAGGATGCCTTTCTTCCCTTTGTGGAACGGGGCACGATCATTCTGATCGGCGCGACGACCGAAAACCCTTCCTTTGAGGTAAACGGCGCTTTACTGTCCCGCTGCAGGGTATTCGTGCTGAAGGCTCTGGAAGCCTCGGATATCATAAAGCTGCTTAAGAACGCGCTGACTCATCCCCAGGGCTTCGGCGGACAGGACATCGATATTTCCGACGATATTATTTCCGCTATCGCGATCTTCTCAAACGGAGATGCCAGAAGCGCCCTTTCGACGTTGGAAATGGTGATCCTCAATTCCGAGCTTCGTCCGGACGGGAAGATTATTGTTACAAAGGAAGCCTTCGAACAGTGTACGGAACGGAAGTCCCTTCTCTATGACAAAAACGGCGAGGAACACTACAACCTGATCTCCGCCCTGCATAAATCCATGCGAAACTCCGACCCGGACGCGGCGATCTACTGGCTCGCGAGGATGTTAGAGGCCGGGGAGGAGCCTCTTTATATCGCAAGGCGCGTCGTGCGCTTTGCCAGCGAGGATGTCGGACTTGCGGACCCTTCCGCCCTGCCGCTTGCGGTCGCCGCTTATCAGGCCTGCCACTTTCTCGGTATGCCGGAATGCAATGTCCATCTTACGGAGGCCGTCGTCTATCTTGCGCTCGCTCCCAAATCAAACGCTATGGAAACCGGCTATCTTTCGGCAAAGGAGGATGCCCTGAACACTCTGGCAGAGCCCGTGCCATTGATCATTCGAAATGCTCCGACGAAGTTAATGAAGGAGCTTGACTACGGAAAGGGCTATCAGTATGCCCACGATTACGAGGAAAAGGTAACGGCGATGCAATGCCTGCCGGATTCCTTAAAGGATCGGGAATACTACCGGCCGACGACACAGGGAAAGGAAAAGGATCTGAAGGAGCGGCTTCGGGCGCTCAAGAAGTGGAAAAAGGAGCATCGGTAGAGCCTTCCACGGATAGCAGCCTTTGATTAATTCCTATGCCGATCCCAAGAATCACCCAAAAGACCGGAGCGGTACAGATATTGGAATCGTTGACAAGCCAGCCGGTCAGATTCAGAAGGACCGCCGTAAAGCAGCCAAGGCCGATCCGGTAAAGAGCCCCTCTGTCCGTGGTCCGAAGATACAGGCGAATGCTCCGGATCAGATAAAGCGCAAAAAAGCTCAAAAGCAAAAGCAGAGCGGGAAGGCCGTTTTCGATCCACTGCTGTAAATAAAAGCAGTGGGGTTTGACATCATACGGCTCCGACCCTGTCCGGTCATAAACATAGCCCTTATACAAATAATCATTCTGCGGAAATTCAAGCACAAAGGTATTGGCTCCGCTTCCGCTCAGAAGATGCCGTTTCAACAGGGGGATCGAGTAATTCCAGATCCTTCCGCGCCCGCTTAAAAACGAATCAGGAAACAGCTCCGCCTTCTCAGGTCCCGGATCGAACTTGACCAGCCGGTTCACGGCGTTGACATAATAATAACTGCCGTTATCTTTTGTGAAATACCAGTCCCTGTGATTGATCGATATAACCATGATAAGCCGCCCCTCCTCCGTCTTAAGGAGGCGGAGCCAGCCGTCCAGAACCTCAAATCTCCCGGGATCGGAAATGTCATATTCGGCTGAGTCCCCGGAGAGCTCCCAGCTGATTCGAAGCCGATCCCCGTTAACATCGGTAAATATCACCGCATCCTCCGCGGTCTCTATCCCTGTGATCATTCTGGAATCCCAGTCTGTCGGTGTCGTAAGCATAGAAAGGATTTTTTTATGCTGCGATATATACTCACAAACGCAATTATACTGGTTAACGAAAATCGTTGCCGATTTTCGTTAACCGTATAAAGTGATGCGCACGGATTCGGTAAGGAAATATGCCGCTTAAAGCGGCCCGAATCCGGCGCACTCAATAACGAAACGGCAAGCCTTTTCGTTA
>JAFSXN010000154.1 GCA_017444015.1 Lachnospiraceae bacterium
AGACATTCAGGAGCCTCCATGCGTACTACACCACCCGGGATGTGAATCCGCTGAAGAAGAAGCAATCCCTGATCGTGATAGCATGCAAGCTGCTTCGCATCATATACAAGATCCTGAAAACCGGGGTAAAGTATGATCCGGATAAGATGCAGTCGGATATCGTGTATGTATCCCATAAACTTACGGCAATAGGATAAAGAACAGAAAGAGTAAAAACGTAACGCCCGGGATCCTGCCAGGCTTCTTAACAGAGGTCGGAGGATTGGCAGGGTTCCGGATAGAAACCCTAAGGATGCGGATGAGAGAATCCAGAAATCCGCACAAACTGACCGGGGGGACGGGGATGGGACAGCGTCCACTGAATATCAGTCCATCCACGGGATACCGAATCAGAGATATCCAGATTTACAATCATGTTCAGGTGAGGACGGACGGGTATATGCAGATGAGGATTGCGTAAGGCGTTTAGGCACATAGGCGGATAAAAACGGAGTTCATACCCGTATTTTGTTTTGTGCGTTGTACGGTGTAAGAAGTACGCTTGCAATTATTCTCATATAGAATTTAATAAATTATGTGTCTAAGCGCCTAAAACCAATAAACATAAGGGATTGCATGATTATTGATATGCCTGTGATGTGCCTTCTTGCAAGGTGTTTCTTCACCTTCAGGGCATATCCAAGGCAGATGTCAGGCGTAAGAACAGTAGAAGGGAGATTAATCAATGGTGCAAAAGAATAACATCATTCAGGTGCCTGTATGGCACAAGTATTCACTAAGCGTGGAAGAAGCTGCGGAGTATTATGGAATTGGCGAAAAACGCCTTCGAAACATTGCTGCGGAGCATGAAAATGAAGGATTCATACTTGAAAGCGGCACGCATGTAAGGTTTAAGCGCAAGCGATTTGAAGAGTTTCTGGATCTTGCGACCGCAGTATAGGGAAAATTGAGAATAGGAGTGCCTTCGTGCACTCCTGAGCATTCTCTTTTTCAATCCATGGAAACCCGTAGAATCAAGAGAAACTGAACATTTTAGCATAGCAAAGGAACCGCCTTTATGATACAATGAAGCGGATCCTTTCTTGAAGAGATGATTAGTCTCATTCAGGGAGGATTCGCTTATGTATCGGGGTGGTTTTCTTTTGCCATATTACGAAAGGAGACCGCAGATGAGTGAGAAAAGGAGAGACTCAAAGGGAAGAATACTGCATAACGGAGAAATTCAACTGACAGACGGCAGATACAGGTTCAAATATGTCGATCACAATGGGCAGGAACACTGTGCTTATAGCTGGAGATTGGATCATAATGATCCGCAGCCCAAGGGTAAGAAGAAGTGCAAGTCCATCAGGGAGATGGAAAAGCAGATCCAGGCGGATCTGTTTGATAACATCAATACCGGCAGTGGAAGCATGACGGTGCTTGAGCTGGTTCAGAAGTATATAGCTACCAGAAATAATGTACGCCCTACCACATTGGCCGGATATGGAACGGTAGTTAATTTTCTAAAGAAGGATCCGATCGGAGCAAGACGGATTGATTCAGTTAAGCTTTCGGACGCAAAATACTGGCTCGTCAAGCTTCAGGATAAGGATGGAAAGAGCTACAGTTCCATTCATTCCATCAGAGGTGTGCTTCGCCCGGCGTTCCAGATGGCCGTCGATGACGACATTCTGCGTAAGAACCCGTTTTCATTCGGATTATCCGAGGTGATCGTCAATGACAGCGTGACCAGAGGGGCTATCAGCAGGGATGAGGAGCGTAAATTCCTCAAGTTTGTGGAAGAGGATCCTCATTTTTGCAAATACTATGAAGGGATTTATATTCTTTTCCATACGGGGCTTCGCATCTCGGAGTTTTGCGGACTGACTCTTGGGGATATCGATTTTGAGAATCACAAGATAAATGTGGACCATCAGCTTCAGAAGCGTGCGCATATCGGATACTACATTGAGAGCACAAAGACTACTTGCGGAACCAGAGTGTTGCCTATGACAGAAGATGTTGAGGTTTGCTTTAGGAAGATCATCTCTGAACGCAACGCACCCAAGGTTGAGCCGATAGTAGACGGGTATACCGGATTTCTGTACTATGACAAGGATGGAAGCATTACATACTCGCTTCACTGGGACCATTACTTTAAGCATATAGTGGACAAGTATAATTCCATTTACAAGCTTCAGATGCCCGAGATTACACCCCATGTATGCCGCCATACCTACTGTTCCAATATGGCGAAGTCCGGGATGAATCCGAAAACGCTTCAGTATCTCATGGGACATGCGGACATTGGAACCACGCTTAATGTCTATACTCACGTGAATTTTGAGGATGCAAAAGCAGAGATCGAGAAGCTGAACGCTGTGTGAAAATCTTAAGGTGTAAACGACAAATAATTACACCTTACTTTACACCTTTTGCCGGTGTAAATATGCCAAAATATGCATATATTATGCCGGCAAATAAAAATGAAAAAGGTGTTAAACCCCTGATAAAACAAGGAAAAACGATATGATAAAGATACTATTCGTCTGCCACGGCAATATCTGCCGGTCGCCTATGGCGGAATTTATGATGAAGGATATGGTGGAGAAATTGGGGGTCTCGGAGGATTTTTACATCGCGTCCGCGGCTACTTCGTCGGAGGAGGTTTGGAACGGGCAGGGTAGCCCGGTCTATCCACCGGCAAGGGAGGAGTTAAAGCGTCACGGGATCGGAAAGACCCCTTATACAGATTTTCGGAAAAAGCGGGCGGTGCAGGTGACGCGGGCGGATTACGACGAATATGATTATCTGCTCTGTGCGGAAAGCCGCAATATCCGAAACACGGAGCGGATCACGGGAGGCGATCCCGACCATAAGATCTTCAGGCTCCTGGACTTTTCCGAGCATCCCAGAGACATCGCGGATCCCTGGTATACAGGGGTATTTGATATAACCTACCGGGATATCAAGGAAGGACTTGAGGCTTTTTTAAGGAGGCTTGGTTATGGAGTATAATGGGAACTTATCTGATACATATGATGTGATTATTGTCGGCGCGGGGCCGGGCGGTATTTATTCCGCGTACGAGTTAAAAAAGATCAGGCCGGAGCTTAAGGTTGGGGTTTTTGAGGCAGGGAAGGAGCTGAAGGAGCGGCATTGCCCGATCGACGGCATTAAGGTGAAATCCTGCATCAACTGTAAATCCTGTTCGATCATGAGCGGATTCGGCGGGGCAGGCGCGTTTTCGGACGGAAAATACAATATCACAAACGACTTCGGCGGAACGCTTTATGAGCATATCGGGAAATCCGAAGCTACGGAGCTGATGAAGTATGTCGATCAGATCAATGTAGAAAACGGCGGCGCGAATACAAAGCTCTATTCGACTGCCGGTACACAGCTGAAAAAGGTGTGTATGCAGAATAAGCTGAAGCTCTTAGATGCCTCTGTTAGACATCTCGGCACGGATATCAACTATATTGTCCTTGAAAAGCTCTACACATATCTGACAGATTCAGCAGGTGTCGATTTTCATTTTCTGACGACGATCACGGATATCGAGGTGACAGAAGGCGGATACCGGGTCTTCTATGAAGGCGGCAGCGCGACGTGCAGCCAGTGTATCGTTTCTGTCGGCAGAAGCGGCAGCAAATGGATGGAAAAGCTCTGTGAAAGGCTTAAGCTTCCTGCGAAGAGCAACCGTGTCGATATCGGTGTGCGGGTGGAGCTTCCGGCGGTGATCTTTTCCCATCTGACGGATGAGCTCTACGAGAGCAAGATCGTATACCGGACAGAGAAGTTTGAGGATAATGTGCGTACGTTCTGTATGAACCCTCACGGGATCGTTGTGAATGAGAACACAAACGGCATCATCACCGTCAACGGGCATAGCTATGAGAGCAAGGAGAAGCAGACGGAGAATACCAACTTCGCGCTGCTTGTCGCCAAGCATTTTTCAGAGCCGTTCAAAGATTCCAACGGGTACGGCGAGAGTATAGCGAGACTGTCCAATATGCTGGGCGGGGGAGTGATCGTACAGCGGTTCGGGGATCTGGTCCGGGGAAGACGCAGCAACGAGAAGCGGATCGCGGAGGGTATGGTGACGCCGACGTTAAATGCGACCCCCGGGGATCTGAGCCTTGTTCTTCCGAAGCGGATCCTGGACGGAATTATGGAGATGATCTACGCGCTTGACAAGATCGCGCCGGGGACGGCCAACGATGACACGCTGCTGTACGGTGTTGAGGTAAAGTTTTACAATATGGAGGTCGTGGTGGACGAGCATCTGGAGACTTCCTATCCGGGGCTTTATATCATCGGGGACGGCAGCGGCGTTACACATTCACTGTCGCATGCCTCCGCCAGCGGTGTCTACGTTGCGAGGCGCATCGCGGGTGGGTGCTATACTGGATAACGAAAAATGATACTACCATATAATGTAACCGCAAGCTGTTTTGTATTGAGTATAGCAGGATTTATAGATTATGGGTATGATTCAGGACAGCCTGTCAGCTAAGTCAGTACATTACTATAACATAATCAACAGTTATAGGAAACGAATTTATTCGTTTCCTATTGCGCCGATTGCGGAGCGCTGAAAGCGCCTTCATTACCGCAATCGTGCGCATCAAGTATTATCGTAAACGAATTTATTTAATTCGTTTACGATAGTTGTATTCGCGAGTATATGATAAAAACAGGAGAAACTATATGTCAGAATATTTCACTACCGTAGAACGCTGGGGAGTTCAGGAAATCCGGGTGGAGGGTCCGAAGGACGGGAATCCTTTTACGGAGCAATGGATACAGGGCACCTTTCAGGGGACGCAGGAGAGCGTATCTGTGGATGGCTTTTATGACGGGGACGGGATTTATATCGTACGGTTTATGCCATCCTTTGAGGGAAGCTATCGGTTTGAACTGGCGGCGAGCTTTGAGCTTTCTAAAGAAGATCGAAAGGGAGTCTTTGAGGTAACGAAAGCCAGCGAAGGAAATCACGGTCCGGTGCGGGTAGAGAGGACCTTTCATTTTGCGTATGAGGACGGGACAAGGTATTTCTCTATCGGAACGACCTGCTATGTCTGGGCCTTACAGTCGGACGAGCTGATCCGGGAGACTCTGGAGACGCTTCGACAAACGGCGTTCAATAAAATCCGTTTCTGTATCCTGCCGAAGCACTATGACTTTAATCTGAGGGAGCCAAGGTCCTATCCCTTTGAGGGGACGCCCATCGATTCTTCGGTTCTGACACGAGAAAATTTCAAGGAATACGACGAGTTGTCCGAAGGGAATCATTGGGACTTCACGCGCTTTAACCCGGAGCATTTCAGACATCTGGAAAGGTGTATCTTAAAGCTTGAAGAGCTTGGGATCGAAGCGGATCTGATCGTCATGCACCCCTATGACCGCTGGGGATTTTCGAATATGTCCAAAGAACAGGACACATTATACTGGAGCTATGTTATCGCGAGATTTGCCGCTTACCGGAATGTCTGGTGGTCCCTTGCGAATGAATATGATCTGATGAAGCATAAGACGATCGAGGACTGGGAGAGCTACGCGGCGCTTCTCTGCAAGAAGGATCCGTACCGGCACCTGCGCTCGATCCATAACTGTAAAAACCGTTATGACTATTCCCGCCCCTGGGTGACCCATTGCAGTGTCCAGAGGACGGAGGTCTATAAGACTGCGGAGCTCGTGGATTATCTCAGAGAAGCCTATGGGAAGCCGGTGGTCATGGACGAGATGTCCTATGAGGGGGATTTTCCGTACGACTGGGGGAATATCACGGCGGAGGAAATGGTGCGCCGCTTCTGGGAAACTGTGTGCAGGGGAGGGTATCCGGGACATGGAGAAACCTATTTCCATAGTGACCTGATCGTATGGTGGTCCCACGGCGGAAGGTTATACGGAGAGAGCTGGAAGCGTTTTCAGTTCCTTTTAGATATTATGAAGGAGACGCCGGATTGCGGGTTGAAATTTTTAGAGCAGGCCCGGGGCGAGGTGCGAGCGGTTTCCGAAGAGCGGACGATAGGCAGACCTGGCCCCAGGGATTACTATTTGATGTATTACAGCTTTATGCGGCCGGCTTTCAAGGATTACTATTTTGACGATACAACGGAATATCGGGTAAAGGTGATCGATACCTGGGAAATGACGGTTACGGACCTTGGTGTGCAGAAGGGGAAAATACACATTGAACTGCCCGCAAAGCAGTATATGGCAGTGCAGTTTAAGAAAGTTTAAATATGATGCGCACGGATTTTGTAAGGCAGATGGCTCCTCCGTCGCCCAAAATCCGGCGCGCTCAATTCCAGATATACTCGCGAACGCAATTAATTGCCATTTTTGATAAAGCATACGTACTGGAATTGCGTTTGCGTGTCTGGTTGGTCAGCAACGAAAATCGTTAACCAGTATTAATCAGGAATTTAGTACAACAGAAACGGCAGTCGGTTCAGATACCTTCGGACTGCCGTTTTTTCAGATATTCGAAAGATTTTAGCCTTGTTACTGCAAATATACGACCTCTTCCGCGGCGGGCTGCGCTTTTTCAACAGAGCTTGCGTAGAGGATCGGGGTTTCCTGCCCGTATTCGCGGTTCATGGTCCCCTTGATCTGGGCAGTAACCGTAACGTATTCCTTGTCGTGCAGGCTCTTCACATTGCTCCAGACGCAGGGGAAGCCGAAAAACTGGATATCCTCCGCGCAGCAGGTCATGGCAAAGCGGCCGGGGATAAAATAGTCGTTGATTCCCCGCTTGGCTTTGTGTACCATTCCCTTGAATTTTACGGTCTTGCCGACATATTTGTCGAGATTGTCAAAGGTATCAACATACCAGATCCCGTAGTCGTCATCTGCAACCTCGATGACCGGGGCATTCAGATCATAGGGCAGCTCTTCCACAACATTGTTATTTATCGACCCGTCCGTCATTTCAAAGATCACCTGAGCGCGGCGATTCAAGGCCTTGACGGTCCGTTTGAAATAGGGCAGATCCAGAGAGGGCGTACACCGGTTGAAGACCACAAGATCCGCGTAGGTAAACTGCCTGGTCATCATCTGCTTCATATTGCCCAGATAGGCGTCATACTGCGAGGCATCGATGGTCGTAATGCACTCCGCAAGAAGCCAGTGCTCGGGCAGGGCTTCCATCAACAGGTCGGGATCCCAGGTTCCGTTGTACTCGATGATGACCCGGTCCGGCTTTACCCTCCGGTCGATATCCAGGAAGGTGCCGTATTCGATCTCGTCCTCGCTTTCGATGGTCAGAAGCTCGAACTTGTTCTCTTCAAGCTCTTTTTTGCCGATCTCCTCGACCCCCTCCTCGCAGACGATATAGGCGGTCTTATAGCCGTCCTGAAACTGGCCTTCCTTCATGGTTTCCTTAATAAAACTGGTCTTCCCGCTTTCTAAGAAACCTGCGAAAAAATAGACGGGAAGCTCTTTTTTTCGTCCCAGCATCTCTTAAATCCCCCAAAGAGCGGCAACCTTATCTTCCTTCAGCTCGGAGCCGATGACACAGAGCCTTCCGGTATAGTCGGGGGAAGCCTCACGGATCTCATATTCGCCCGGCGTAAGATCGAATTCAAACCAGGTCTTGCCGTCGACTGCGGGTACAATGCCCTTTGCCCTAAGGATAATGCCGTATTCCGTACTGTTTTCATCGGCCAGCTGCTTCAGAACGTTTTCAATTTCGGAGCGCTCAAATTTATGCGGTGTTTCCATGCCCCAGCTCTGGAAGACCTCGTCGGCATCGTGATCATGATGGTGGTGATGATGTCCATGCTCGTGATGATGGTGATGTTCGTGTTCTTCATCATGGTCGTGATCGTGGTGATGTTCATGCTCCTCATCGTGATCGTGATGATGTTCGTGCTCTTCGTCATGGTCATGGTGATGGTGATGGTGGTGGTGTTCATGCTCATCCTCGTCCTCGTCCGGAAGGTGTTTCATCTCTTCCAGCAAAGAGTCCACCAGCGTATGTCCCTTTTCCATGGCGGCGAGAATCTGCTCACCCTTTATATCTTCCCAGGGAGTTGTGATAATAACCGCATCCTTATTATGTTCCCGAAGGAGATCGGTCACAGCCTGCAATTTTTCCTCGTCCATCGTCTGGGTACGGCTGATTATTACGGTTCCGGCGCTTTCTACCTGATTGTTGAAGAACTCGCCGAAATTCTTCATATACATTTTGGCCTTGTTGCCGTCAACTACGGTGACCAGAGAATTTATCACGACCTGATCTTCATTTTCGTTTACCCGTTCTACGGCCCTGGCTACATCCGAGAGCTTGCCGACGCCCGAGGGCTCGATGATGATGCGCTCCGGCGCGTAGGTTTCGATGACCTGAGTCAGAGATTCCTTGAAATCGCCTACCAGAGAACAGCAGATACAGCCGGAGTTCATTTCCGTAATATTGATGCCGGCCTCCCGTAAAAAGCCGCCGTCGATGCCGATCTCGCCGAATTCGTTTTCAATAAGAACTACCTTCTGGCCGTTAAAGCACTCTTCGATCAGCTTTTTGATCAGAGTCGTCTTACCTGCGCCCAGGAATCCTGAAATTATATCAATTTTTGTCATTTTGCTTTACGCCTCCTTGCAAATTATACGAAGTGTTCAGGACCGGAACTCGGAAATCCATCGGGGAGCAGATCCCGAACAAATCTATTTTAATGATTTTAATCCTTTTTGTAAAGTACCGGGAACGCTCCAGAAATTGTCCCGGGAACGCTCCGGAAATTGTCCCGAAAGTTCTGGCTTCAGAAGGATTTGTGCCGAAAACGGAAAACCGTTATTTGTTATCCGCTTTCCGGGCTTGTACGGGATGAAATTTCGTTATATACTGGGTTACGAAGAAGCTGAGGCCGGGAGCTTTGCCGCTTCTTATTTATGCGCAGGTCGCGTATGGAAGTTTTTCCGGCTGAAGCCGGACGCGGGTGCGCAACCCATAATTGCGTAGCAATCATCGGGCTGCGCGGCGAGTAGGTGCGACTTCGTCTTCCCTACTCGATTCTATGTAATATTTGTACATGCATTAGAAAGAAAAGAAAAACCCAGGAGGAAAGCTGATATGATGAATATTAACAGGTATATTGATACGTCGCCGTTAAACCCTTCGATGACTACGGACGAGGTCAGAGCCGCGATCCAGGAGGGGATTGACTGTCATTGTAAGTCGGTCTGCGTTCAGCCCTGCGATATTTCGTTAGCAGCGGAAATGTGTAAGGGAACGGATACGGCGGTCTGCTGCGTGCTGGATTTTCCGCATGGGAAGTCCCCGAAGAATATCAAGCGCAGTATGGCGGAGGAATACTGCAGACTCGGTGCCGTTGAGTTAGATATGGTAATGAATTACGGCTACGCGCTTTCGGGACGCTGGGACGAGGTGGAGGACGAGATCCGCGCCGTTACGGAGGAAGCCCATAAGCATGACGCGATCGTCAAAGTGATCCTTGAGGCGAGCCAGCTGAGTCCTGAGCAGATCGCGGAGGCCACCGAGAGAAGCGTCAGGGCGGGCGCGGATTTTGTAAAGACGGCGACAGGCTTTACCGGGACCGGCGCGAAGGAAGAAGAGCTTAAGGTTATGCTGGATACTGCCGCAGGCCGCTGCAAGGTCAAAGCCTCCGGCGGGATCCGGGATCTTGCCACCGCGAAGCACTTCGTGGAGATGGGCGTTGCAAGAATTGGGATCGGAAGCAGTTCGATGAAACAAGTGGTAGAGGGAAAATGAACGGTCAGCCGCTCGCAGACTTGCGAGTGGCGTACCAATAAAGTATCGTGATCAATCAGCCGGGGCACTTCCAATGCGTAAGCAGCCCCGGCTGCCGCATCTGCCAAGGGACTTGGCAGATGCAGTGGAGGAAGATAAATAAGGTATACCGCCAGTTCATTAAAATTACGCTTTTATCCGGCCAATAAAGCGGCCAGGATGAATCCCATCGATGCGCTATACTCGCGAACGCAATTAATTGCCGTTTCTGATAACGCAAACGTACTGAAATTGCGTTTGCGAGTCCGATTAATCGGCACCGAAAAGCGTTAACCAGTATAAGATATGAGTGAGGCTACCGATTCTCCCTCGACGACCCGTCCGGAAACTACGACGTGCTCGGGGACGGCGGGCCTGGGGTTCTCGATCAGCTGGATCAGACGATAGGCTGCCGTCTTTCCGATCTCCGAGGTTGCCTGAGCGTAGGTCGTAAGCTTCGGGGAGACGATCTGAGAGAGAAACTGCCCGTCATAGCCCGCGATGGACATATCCTCGGGGATCCGAAGCCCCTCTTCCGTCAGGGCGTTGATCCCCCCGATACAGGAGTAATCGTCGGGGTAGATAATGCAGGTAGGGCGCCTGGAAAGCGAGAGCAGATGCTTTGTCAGCCGGAAGGCATCCTCGGGATTTCGGTAATGGGAGGGCAGGATATACTCCTTTTCCACGGGCTGACCGGACTGGTCAATAACGCTCTGGAAGCCATTCAGCCGGTTTTTTGTTACAGAGGTATCATCGCCGTAGATATAGGCGATTTTTTTATGTCCTTTCGAGCGGATATATTCGGTAAGGCCCCGCATACCCCCGAAGTTGTCGGAGCAGATCGAGGTATGATCGGAAAAAACATGATCGATCGTCACAATGGGAAGCTCGGAGTGCAGAAGCTCTGAGACCGCGGGATCATAGAAATCAATACAGGCCAGAACAACGCCGTCAAAGCCCCTGTATCTGGTATGCTCCAGATAGGACATATTCTTTGGGGAGCTGTTATTGATAAAGGTAATGTCGTAGCCGAGGGCCTCCGCGGTGCGCTTGAAGCTGTCGAGAACGCTTGCGAAATAATCGTGGGTCAGGCCGCTTCGGGACTCGTCCGCAAACAGAACGCCGAGATTATAGGTCCGGTTGGTTTTTAAGGCCCTGGCCTGGGAATTGGGGTGATAGCCCATTTCTTTAGCGGTTTCAAGAATCAGGGATTTGGTTTCGGGACTGATATCGGTATGGTCGTTTAAGGCCTTGCTGACGGTAGCGACCGAAACCTTGCACTGCTTTGCGATATCCTTTAAAGATGCCATGGTTTTCTCCGTTTTTTTATACGCAGGCCCGCGTATGGAAGTTTTCCGGCTGAAGCCGGACGCGGGTGCGCAACCCATGATTGCGTAGCAATCATCGGGCCGCGCGGCGAGTAGTGCTCGACTTCGTCTCCCCTACTCGATTTCGTTTCACATAGTATAACATAATCTGCTCCCGAAGCTGAAGAAAACATTTTTTGCCGATGACTTCTTTCCTGATAGCGCCGAAGGTAAAACTGTGGTAGAATGAGACGGCAGGGAATACAGAGGGGTCTTTTGGTCAGGGGAGTAGGATCAGGAGAAGGAAAATGGAATTTGAACTGTGGCTCTTTGCGGTAAAAAATCTGGCGCAGACCTATGAGATGAGCCAGGTCATTTTCGGGCAGCTTCCTAAGGCGGAACAGGAGGATCTCAGAAAAGAATACCGAAAGACCGTAAAAGGCGAAAAGGAAGCGCCGAAGGAGAATAAGACCCTGAAAAAGATCGAGGGTCTGCTTTTTGATTTTCATAATTCGATGAATGTAACGGAGCGTTTTCTGGAACGGCATCCGTTAAAAACGCTGGAGAAGCAGATCAAGCCGGACGGGGAAAACGCAGAGCAGGAATTTGCCTTTCGGATGCTGTTTGAGTTGGAGCAGTCGACATTAAAGGTGACCTCCTATCTGGCTCATCTGGCGAAGCCGGTGACAAAAGAGGGAGAACTTCGGGTTGACCAGTACGGTCAATACTCGTTAGACGGGACGATCATTATGCCCGGGATGCTTGTCGAGTTCTTTTATCATAATCGCTGGGAGCTGGGGAAGGCCGCAAGGGATCTGTTGGCTCCGTTTGAGCTCTATTTTCTCGGGATGAGGAATGAGGAATATCATATCAGTCCCGATGGTCTTCGTGTCAGACTCCGGTGAGAAAAGAGGGGAGTCCGGTATGTCTTTGATTACTGTAGAAAACTTAACACTTGGCTATGATAAACGCGCGATCGTAGAGGATCTGAGCTTTACGGTTCATGCGGGGGATTATCTTTGCATTGTCGGAGAAAACGGCTCGGGAAAAACGACGCTAATGAAAACGCTGCTGGATTTAAGAGAGCCTATGAGCGGCCGTATCCTGATCGGAGACGGGCTTAAGCGAAACGAGATCGGATATCTTCCGCAGCAGACCGTCGTTCAGAGGGATTTTCCGGCTTCCGTCCGGGAGATCGTGCTTTCTGGCTGCCAGAACCGTTCCGGCTTTCGGCCCTTCTACAGCAAAGAAGAGAAGGAGTTAGCCGCCCGGAACATGGAAAAGCTTGGGATCGCGGGACTTTCGGGACGCTGTTACCGGGAGCTTTCGGGCGGGCAGCAGCAGAGAGTCCTGTTGGCAAGAGCCCTTTGCGCTACCGGGAAGCTCCTGCTCCTTGATGAGCCGGTGGCGGGGCTGGATCCGATGGTGACGGCGGAGCTTTACGATCTGATCAACGATCTGAACGGCGAGGGGATCGCGATCATTATGATTACCCACGATATCTATGAGGCTGTCCGGCACGCCAGTCATATCCTGCATATCGGGGACCAGATCTTTTTCGGGACCAAGGACGCGTATCTGAAAAGCGAGGCAGGGCGCTTCTTTATGGACAAGTTTGATAAGCCGATGCACGGAGAGCATTCCCACTGCCATGCGTGCAGATCCAAGATATTATCCGCGAAATACGAACAGGAAGGAGGGGAGGAGTGATGGAAACGCTGGCTCTTTATCTGCAATATCCGTTTGTGCGCTACGCCCTGATCGTAGGCGTACTGATTGCGCTCTGCTCCTCACTGCTTGGCGTAACGCTTGTTTTAAAGCGCTTTTCCTTTATCGGGGACGGGCTTTCCCACGTCGCCTTTGGCGGGGTAGCGATCGCAAGTGTAATGAACCTGACCAATGAAATGCTTATCGTGCTTCCGGTGACGGTACTCAGCGCGATCTTACTGTTAAAGACCGGTCAGAACGCAAAGATCCGGGGAGACGCGGCGATCGCGATGATCTCGGTAGGAGCGCTGGCCTTCGGCTATCTGATCATGAATATCTGGGGGACCTCCTCGAATCTTTCCGGAGATGTGTGCAGTACATTGTTTGGCTCGACCTCGATCCTGACGCTTACGACCGGAGAAGTTCTGCTGTGTGTGATCCTGTCGGTTGTGGTCGTCGTGATCTTTGTGCTGTTTTATAATAAGATCTTCGCGGTGACCTTTGATGAGAATTTTTCGAGGGCAGCAGGCGTTTCGACGGATGCCTATAATCTGCTGATCGCTGTTGTGATCGCGGTGATCATTGTCCTTGCCATGAATCTGGTAGGGTCGCTTCTGATCTCCGCTCTCGTAATCTTTCCGGCGCTGTCGGCGATGCGGCTGTTTAAGAGCTTTAAACAGGTAACGATCTTTTCCGCGGCGCTTTCCGTCGTCTGCGCTTTCCTTGGGATCCTGATATCGATTCTTGCGGGAACGCCGGTGGGTTCAACGATCGTTGCGGTGGATGTCCTGGCCTTTGGGCTGTGCGCCGCGGCGGGGAGTATCTCGGGGCGCGCGAAGGCGTAGGGAATCTTTGGCCTGACCTGGATAACCGGGCAGATATAAAAAGTCGACTTTTTGGGAGGAAACAATGAAATACTATGTAGACTGTAAGGCCCTGCCGGGCGGGACGGGCTCGAAGGAGCATCCCTTTCTTACGACCTCACAGGCTGCGGCAAGCGCGAGAGCCGGGGATGAGGTCCTGGTCCTTCCGGGAGTTTACAGAGAGGCTGTGGATCCGGCCTTCGGAGGAACCAAGGAGCATCGGATCGTTTACCGTTCCATAGAAAAGAAGCAGGCGGTGATCACCGGAGCAGAGGAGATAAAGAACTGGAAGCCTTATCAGGGAACGGTCTGGGAGGCAAGAGTCCCGAATGCCCTGTTCCAGGACTATAATCCGTTTGCCGAGCCGGTGTTTGGGGATTGGTTCATTCCTGGAAAACCTGCGCATACCGGGGAGGTATATCTGAACGACAAGGCCATGTATGAAGCGGAGTCCCTTGCGGCAGTGATTTCTCCGAAGGTTTACGCTGCTTCCTGGGATCGTGAGTTTTCCGTCTATACGTGGTTTGCGGAGGTTCTTTCCGAGGAGACGGTGATCTATGCCAATTTCCACCGGTTTGATCCAAATCAGGAAAATGTAGAAATCAATGTCCGGAGAAGCTGTTTTTATCCGTCAAAGGAGGGGCTTTCCTATATCACGTTCTCCGGCTTTACGGTTACAAAGGCCGCGACCCAGTGGGCTCCTCCCACCGCGTATCAGGAGGGGATGATCGGACCGCACTGGAGCAGGGGATGGATCATCGAGGACTGCGAGATATCAAATTCCAAATGCTCCGGAATCTCCTTAGGGAAATATCTTCAGGAAAACAACGACAATAAGTGGACCAGGTGGAAATATAAGGACGGCACGCAGACAGAGCGGGATTGTATCTGTCAGGCGCAGAGAGAGGGCTGGACGAAGGAGCGGATCGGCTCCCATGTAATCAGGCGCTGTGAGATCCACGACTGCGGTCAGACCGGGATCGTCGGGCATCTCGGGGCTGTCTTTTCCGTGATCGAGGATAATCATATCCATCATATCAATCACAGGCAGAACCTGATGGGGGCGGAGATCGGAGGAATAAAGCTCCATGCGGCGATCGATGTAACGATCCGCAGGAACCATTTTCACCACTGTACGAGAGGGCTCTGGCTCGACTGGCAGGCGCAGGGGACGAGGGTGACGCAGAATCTGTTCCACGATAATGTCCTGCCGGTTTCCGATATTCCCTTTGAAGAGGCGAAAAACAGTATCGGAGAAGATCTGTTTGTTGAGGTGTCCCATGGGCCGACGTTAATTGATAACAATATCCTGCTGTCGGACCGGGCCTTAAAGCTTGCGACCCAGGGAGCGGCGATAGTGCATAATCTGATCGCGGGAGCGATCTGCGCGGTCGGAAAGGGCGTGAACAACGGGGCCAAAACTCTGATCTCGCCGCGCTATACCCCCTACCACGTTCCGCATCGGACGGAGATCGCGGGCTTTATGACGATCCTTCACGGGGATATGCGCTTCTATAATAATATCTTTCTCCAGAAGCCGGTGCGGCCTCTGCTACGGCAGTTTTATGAGGAGCTTCGGGAAGGGGAATGGGATGATATGAATTATATCGTCGGGACCTGTCCTTATAACGGCTATCGGACAGAGGAGGAGTGGAAGAAGGAGTTTGAGGGGTGGTGCGGTATGGGAGGAGAACCAAGCGACCGCTATTATATTTCACTTCCCATCTGGACCGGAGGGAATGCCTTCTTCGGCGGAGCAAAGCCCTGTGATAAGGAGAAAAATTTCCTCTGCGATTCGGATCGGCCGGTCACCTGTGAGCTTCTAAAGCGGGAGGACGGCTGGTATCTGAGGCTTGAGCTGGGGGAGGAGACGCTGCCCTCGGAGGGAAGGATCGATACCGGGAAACTTGGCGTCGCCTTTGAGCCGGAGCAGGCTTACGAAGCTCCGGACGGCTCGCCGATTGCTTTCGATACGGACTATTTCGGGACAGGACGAAAGGGAGAGTTCCTTCCGGGACCCTTTGGGAGGCTTCCCGAAGGGGAGATCCGCGTCTGTCGTGAGGAAACGAATTGATCATTATATCCTTTATCATCCTGCTGCTCATTCCGCTGATTCTGATCAGCTTTGGCAGACTGCTTCGGATCCCGCATTTTATTTCCTACGCGGGGGCGGCTTCTTTGGCCGCGTTACTTGTCTATCTGATCGGCGGAAGAGGGGTCGAGAGCTATATTTACTGGGTATTCGTCGGAGCGGTCCTTCTGCTTTTCTTCCTATTAAATAAGGTGCTTCATATCGGTCCGGTGTCGGATCTGATGATGAGCGCCTTTTTTCCGTTCCTTCTCGTCTATATCTGCTATCTGAATTTTGATCTTTCCGGTGAGATCTGGAAGTGCAACCTGGTGAGCGCCGCCTTCTATACGGGGTGGATAGGGCTTATATATCTCAACGCGTACTTAAACGAGCTTACGGTCCCGAGGCACCGTCTGACCCTGTTTTTTTCATCGGTCCTGGTGTTTTTCGGAGCTGTGTTTTCCGGTGGGCTGGTCTATTACTTTACCTATTATTATTCGTCGTTTCCGGACTGGCAGAAGACGATCGCTGTGTTTTGCATGGAGCTTGTACTTCCCATCGTCTTTGCTGCCGTCTTCTATCACGACGGACGGTTAGACTATGAGCTGTTCTCAAAGGAGGACTTTTCCTATGCCTATGAGTTTCTGAAATCCAGACAGGCAGGAAGCGCGCCGGACTATGATTATGAAACAAAGGAATCGGACGACTACGATTACGAGTCAGATAAGAAAGAGAAGGAAAAGGATCCCTGGGACTATGATTATGAGGTAGAAGAGGAGGCCTTTGACGAACTTTCCGAGGCGATGCGGCTGTTCCATATCACGGATCCGTCCCAGCTCACAAGGGAGAGGCTCCGCGCCACGAGAAGAAGGCTCTTAAAGCGCTATCATCCCGATAATTTCGGCGGCGACGATACGATCGCAAAATCCATCGGAAGCGCCTATGAGCTTTTGCTGAAAGAATTATAGGTTGCCGCGCTCTAAAAGCTCTCCCAGGCCGGATTGTCGGTGATATGTACGTTTACCGTAAAAGAATGTCCCGTATCACAGCTTACGGTGATGGTTGTATCCCCTGCGGTTCCGGGAATGATAACGCAGTCTCCGCGAACGGTACAGACGGATTCATCGGCTACGTCGAAGGTGACCCCGTAGGTTAAGATACTGCGGTTGTTGAGCTCGCAGATTTCCGACCCGTTGAATTTTGCCACCGGACGGATCGCCGCAGCGTAGGCCTGAGGGATATTGATATAGTAATCGCTTTCTACGGCGTAAAAATCCGTCATTTCTCCACGCGGAAGGTCCTGAGGGATGACCTTGATACAGAGCTCGCGGTACAGGCCATGATATTCGAACCGAAGTCTCGTCGTGCCCTCGGAGAGCGCAAGGATCCGGTTGCTTTCGTCGATCGCGATGATGCTCTCGTCGTAATCGTCAAAGGTTATCTCTGTACGGTCTACATAGTGTGTTCCGTAGTTGATATCCCGCCAGTAGAAATTGATGGAAAGAGGCTCCTCGTTCAGATATTTCCGATAGATGGTATTTTCCGCGCAGATCGTAAGAGGCGTATATTCCGCGGGCCTGCTTCGATAGGAAAAGGCCTGTCTGAGATTTTCACAGGCTTCATCGCTGCGGTCAAGTTCATTGGAAAGCTCGATTTTTAGGGGAGCGAAACGGGTCGCCCAGAAGCCCCATTTACTGATCCCGGTCCCGGTATAGGCGTAGCCGATCAGCGTCTCCTCATCCGAACGGATATGACCGTTTCCGTAGGTCTTGATCGCGCAGTTATGACAGCCGCAGATGATGTTGGTATTTAACTCGGAGACCCGAAGAAAGTGGACTCCGTCAGTGGATTCGAAATAGAGGATACAGCTGTTGCTTTTAAAGCGCCGATTCGTACAGACAGCTAAGAAGATACCGGAGTCCTCGATATACGCCACGTCCCAGGAATCACAGTCGGAATATACATATTCGGCATCCGGGAATTCCGCGGTATCCGTATCGGTCCGGATACAGGCGTAGCCCTGAAACGTAAGGTTTTTCGGCCAGTCTTCCTTTGTTATATCCGCGGTTCGGACTTCGGTCGTCCGGACTCTCTGAAAGTCGAGGGTAAAGGAATCCTTGGTGGAATAGACGTAGATCGTATCGTCTACGATGACGAAGCTGGGCTCTCCGTTGCCCCAGCCGAGACACACGCCGTCATAGTAGATGATGGGCTGCGGCGCTCCGCCCCAGCCGTTTCCGTTCCATTTTTCATAGGGTCCGTCTGGACGGGTAGAGCGTGCTAAGAAAACACTGTTATTTATTCCCTGATCGGTATCGTCGATGGTAGAGGTATATCCGAGATAATAGTAACCATCATAGAAAAAGGCATCGGGATCACAGACCGAAAGCGCGTCCAGAGAGTCCGGCGTCGGGGTCAGAACGACCTTTTCCTCCTGCCAGGTCTCTCCGTCCTCGGAATGCCGCCAGGAGATCCAGTCTAACTCCTCCGCGCCGTCGCCGGTCGCGGCAAACCAGGCATCGAGGCTTCCGTCCTCGTTCTCAAGGATCGAGGGACCGTAGCGGTAATCGTAGCCAAGACGGGGAGAGGGATTATAGATATCATAGCCGGGGTCGGGAACGGTCAGTTTGACATATTGGGCTTCTGCGGAATCCTTTGGAACAAATTCGTTTTTGAAGGCATTCTCGATGGATTCCAATTCGACGTATTCCTGTCTGAGCAGCCTTGTTTCTCTCGCGTAAAAGCTGTTTGTGTCGCATCCGAAAAGAAGGACCGACAGTCCTGAGAGCAATAAAACAAACAGCAGTTTTTTTGGCATATGGTTTCTCCCGTAAGGCAGCGTGTTTTTTATGCGGCATCAGGTAAAACATGATAATCAGCGATCCGGCCTGATGGTATCCCTATAAATTATATCGTTTCAGGGAAAACCGCGCCACCACTAGATATTGTATAAAATAGTAACAATAAAACAAGACTTTATCCAATTCAAAACGTACGTTCGAGAAAAACAGAATAGGGGTATACAGAGAGAGGGGAATGGGGTATAATACTTTTGCACAATTAAAAATACAGGACAAACATGCTAAAGTATGGTATGATCGTATTGTCTACTAATTATATAGGTTTTGTAAGAAAGGATGTATTATGAAAACAAAAAAACTACAGAGACTGTTTCTTGTTTCTTTCGGTATTCTTCTTCTGGCGGGCGTTTCAGGCTGCGCGGGAGTGCCGGCCTCCGGTTCGGGTCAAAAGCAGGAAGGGAGCGCTTCGGAAAGCGCCGATCTGCTTTCGGAGATCAGGGATCGGGGGAAGATCGTCTTTGCTATGGAAGGGCAGTGGGCTCCCTGGACTTATCATGATGAGAGCGGCGAGTTAGTGGGCTATGATACCGAGGTCGGGAAGGCCATCGCCGAAAAGCTCGGCGTGGAGGCGGAGTTTATTGAAGGCGAATGGGACGGCCTGTTTGCCGGACTTGACGGAAAACGCTACGACGCAGTGATCAACGGCGTAGAGATTACGGAAGAGCGCGCCGGGAAATACGATTTTACAACGCCCTATGCCTATATCCGGACGGCGCTTGTAGTAAAGGACGATAATACGGAGATTACGACCTTTGAGGACCTTTCCGGAAAGAAGACCAGCAACTCACTGGGCTCGACCTATGCGGATCTGGCGGCGGAGTACGGAGCCTCGGTTCAGAATGTGGATACGCTTTCCGAAACCATTGATATGCTGCTTTCGGGGAGGGCGGACGCAACGCTGAATGCGGAGGTTTCCTTCTATGACTATCTTAGCGAGCATCCGGACGCGCCGATCAAGATCGTGGCGCTGACCGACGAGGCTTCTGAGGTTTCGATCCCTTTACGAAAGGGAGAGGAGACGACGACTCTCAGGGAAGCGATCGATCAGGCGGTCGGTGAGCTTTCGGAGGACGGGACCCTTAAGGAGCTATCGGAAAAGTATTTCGGCAGTGATATTTCAAAAGGGAATTAAGGGGACATAATGACGGAACGACTTGCCGGGATTCTGGTCTCTTCCTTTACAAAAATACTGATACCCGGGATCGCTGTAACGATCCCGCTGACGCTTCTGTCCTTTGCCCTGAGCTTTGTACTGGGACTTTTTCTGGCTCTGGTACAGGTAGCGGAGGTAAAGGTCCTGAGCCCTCTTGCCAGGTTTTATATCTGGGTCTTTCGGGGAACGCCGCTAATTGTCCAGCTGTTCATCATCTTTTTCGGACTTCCGAGCATCGGGATCATTCTCGATGCTTTTCCGGCGGCGGTCTTAGCCTTTGGCCTGAACCTCGGAGCGTATAATGCCGAGGTCTTTCGGTCGGCGATCCTTGCGATCCCCAAAGGGCAGACAGAGGCGGCCTATCTGATCGGCCTGAGCTATCCGATGACAATGATACGGGTCGTTCTGCCGCAGTCCTTTCCCATTGCGTTTCCATCGCTGTTCAATAATCTGATCAGCCTTTTAAAGGATACGGCTCTGGCCTCGTCCATCACCGTTGTCGAGCTTTTTACGACGGCCCAGCAGATCGCGGCAAGGACCTATGAGCCCTTTGCGCTCTATCTGGAGGCGGCGGTGATCTATCTGATCTTTTCGACGGCGCTGACCTGGCTGCAGGGCTATCTGGAAAAGAGGCTGGTCTTTGAAAGCAGGGAGGGCAGGGTAGAAAACAGAAATGCTTGAGGTCAGGGGAATTCGAAAATCATTCAATCAGACGGAGGTCCTTTCCGGGATCGATTTCAAGGTAGAGAAGCAGGAGGTCGTTGCGGTGATCGGGCCCTCGGGTTCCGGGAAAACGACGCTGTTACGGTGCATCAGCTTTTTAGAGAGGGCGGATGCCGGGGAGATGATCTTTGACGGCGCAAGCTACGATATGACGAAGGTTTCAAACCGTGATATCAGAAAGCTCCGTATGGAAATGGGCTTTGTTTTTCAGAGCTTTAACCTGTTTCAGAATATGACTGCGATCCAGAACGTTATGGAAGGACTGGTTACGGCAAGAAGGATCGACAAGGAGGCTGCGAGAAGGACTGCGGAAGAGGTTCTTTTGAAGGTCGGGATGTCGGAGCGGAAGAACTTCTACCCCGGAGAGCTTTCCGGAGGGCAGCAGCAGAGGGTCGCTATCGCAAGAGCCATTGCCCTGAATCCAAAGGTTATTTTGTTTGACGAGCCGACCTCGGCGTTAGATCCGGAGCTTACGGCGGAGGTCCTTGGCGTTATGAGGGAGCTTGCGAAGGAGGGGACGACGATGGTGGTCGTGACCCATGAGATGGGCTTTGCGATGGAGGCTGCGACCCGGGCGGTCTTTATGGAGGGCGGCGTGGTGGTCGAGGAGGGCCCGGTGCGGGAGCTCTTCGAAAACCCGAAAAAGGAGAGGACGAGGCAGTTTCTGAGCAGGACTGTACCACCGAAAGAATAGCCGAGGATGCTTAAGGAAATTGAATACTGTAATAAAAAAGCCCGCTTAGGCGGGTTTTTGCGTTTACCCAACAAGCTTCCCAACAAAATGTAGATTTACAAGTGATATTTTTCTTGTATAAATTGGGAAATAGTGGTAAACTTTTAAATACAAAAAAGCATAGCATCTGTGTGGTGGTACAAGCACCACACAGACGTGAAAAATGCTTTGGCAGAGCATTTTCACATGACCGGTGGTCACGCTACGCTCGGTTTTATTATATACGTTCCCCTTGCCTTTATCAAGCATTTGCGAAGCAGTTCGAAAAGAGAATTGCGAGCAGATTTTGAGGGTTTTTGATATTGACCAAGGCGGTCATTTTCGTATTGAGCGCAGCTGTTGTATACGCTGTTTTGTATTTCTATTATGAAAGTACAGGCAGGATGTGAAGTGTTAACTGAGGCATCCTGCTTTTTTTTATGCGCAGGCCCGCGTATGGAAGTTTTCCGGCTGAAGCCGGACGCAGGCTGCGCGACGAGTAGGGTTCGACTTCGTCGCCCCTACTCGATTATTCTCTTTTTTGATTACAGCCGCGGTATTGACTCCTTTACGCAGTTACGAAATCCCATCTGAAGAGCTGCGGCGGGGACGAGATCCCTTCAAACAGGCTTTAGGAACTGTTGCAAAATAACATGTGCAGATGATGCAGGATGAATTCGCATATGCAAGGCGAAGGAAGGAGGCGATGCGGGCATCGCCGACTGACGAC
>JAFSXN010000155.1 GCA_017444015.1 Lachnospiraceae bacterium
CCGCCGCGAGTAGGGGGATTTCATCACCCCTACTCGATTAAATATATAAAATGATACCATGGAATCGGCGGATTTTCTTGCTTAATATTTTTATTTGCGCTAAAATTATTTCTATATCTATATTTATGCTGTTTGGATCGGAGGTTGCTATGGCTGTATTGGTTACCGGAGGAGCCGGATTTATCGGAAGTCATACCTGCGTAGAGCTGTTGAACGCGGGCTATGAGGTTGTAGTTGTCGACAATTTATATAACGCTTCGGAGGAATCCCTGAGAAGGGTAGAGGAGATTACCGGGAAAAAGCTGACCTTCTATGAGGCGGATATACTGGACCGGGAAAGGCTGACAGAGATCTTTCAGAAGGAAACGATCGATTCCGTGATCCACTTTGCGGGTTATAAAGCGGTAGGGGAATCCGTTCAGAAGCCGTTGGAATATTACTATAATAATGTTACGGGAACTCTTGTCCTTACGGATGTGATGCGAAAGAACGGCTGCAAGAGCATCGTTTTTTCCTCCTCCGCGACGGTCTACGGCGATCCCGAGGTTATTCCGATCACGGAGGACTGCAAGGTCGGCGGAGTGACAAATCCTTACGGCCGGACGAAATTTATGATTGAGGAGATCTTAAGGGATCTCTATGTCTCGGATCCGGAATGGAATATCATCCTGCTTCGCTACTTTAACCCTATCGGGGCGCACGAATCCGGAAGGATCGGTGAGGATCCGAAGGGTATCCCGAATAATCTGATGCCCTATGTATCTCAGGTTGCTATCGGAAAGCTGAAGTGCCTCGGTGTTTTCGGAGATGATTACGATACGCCTGACGGGACCGGAGTCAGGGATTATATTCATGTCGTCGATCTGGCGGACGGGCATGTAAAGGCGCTTAATAAGATCGCGGAGATGAAGAAGAACGGCGCGGACGAGGTCAAGATCTATAACCTCGGGACAGGAAACGGTGTCAGCGTTTTGCAGTTAGTACACGCTTTTGAAAAGGTTCTCGGAAGAGAGCTCCCCTACGAAATAAAGCCGAGAAGAGCAGGCGATATCGCAACCTGCTACGCCGACCCTTCGAAAGCAAAGAGAGAGCTGCATTGGGAGGCCAAGCGCGGGATCGATGAGATGTGCAGAGATTCCTGGAACTGGCAGAGTAAAAATCCTGAGGGGTACTCTAAATAATAAAAAACATTGTTATCGTAAACGACCAGGACGTAAGCTTTTGTTCGGTTTCAATTATAGCAGACATTCCTATATAACAGACAGGGAAAAAACTTTTGACGGAAACAGTAAAAGTAAATGAGAAAAAACAGCCTGACGGGCTCATACTGGATGACGGCCATATAGAAGCCGTTCAGGAGAATCTCAGCCCCGAGGAGCTTTACGAGGTTCTGATTTCCCATGTCAAAAAATATCATCCCTCCGACGATATCTCCCTGATTGAAAAAGCCTATAAAACGGCGAATGAGGCCCATAAGGACCAGTACCGCCGTTCCGGGGAAAAATATATCATCCATCCGCTTTGCGTAGCGATCATTCTCGCGGAAATGCAGCTGGATAAGGAATCCATCGCCGCGGGGCTCCTCCATGATGTCGTCGAAGATACGGTGATGACGACGAAAGAGCTGGAAAAGGAATTCGGACCGGACGTTGCGCTGATTGTCGATGGCGTGACGAAGTTGGAAAAGCTCCAGTACAACGAGGACAAGCTGGAATTCCAGGCGGATAATCTCCGGAAGATGTTTATCGCCATGGCCAAGGATATCCGCGTGATCATGGTAAAGCTGGCCGACAGACTCCACAATATGCGGACCCTTCAGTATATGCCGCCCCACAAGCAGGTGGAGATCGCAAAGGAGACCATGGATATCTACGCGCCCCTTGCGGAGAGGCTTGGTATCTCGAAGGTCAAGGTCGAACTCGATGACCTGTCCCTTAAGTATCTGGAACCGGAGGTCTATTACGACCTTGTGGATAAGATCGCGATCCGAAAGAGTGAGCGGGAAAAGTACGTGCAGGGGATCGTCCGGGAGGTCAGCAGGCATATCGAAAATGCCGGGATCAAATTCTCCATCGACGGGCGGGTAAAGCATTTCTTCAGTATCTATAAGAAGATGCTGAATCAGGATAAGACCATCGAGGAGATTTACGATCTGTTCGCGATCCGGGTCCTTGTGGAGACGGTGCGGGACTGTTACGCGGTGCTTGGGATCATTCATGAAATGTACAAGCCGATCCCGGGACGCTTCAAGGACTATATCGCCATGCCGAAGGCCAATATGTATCAGTCGCTGCATACGACGCTGATCAACCCCGGCGGACAGCCCTTTGAAATACAGATCCGAACCTATGAAATGCATAAGACCGCGGAATATGGCATCGCGGCCCATTGGAAATATAAGGAAGCCTCTGACGGCAAGCAGGTAAAGGAGCAGGAGGCGGAGAAGCTGACGTGGCTCAGACAGATCTTAGAGTGGCAGAAGGATACCTCCGATAATCGTGAATTTTTAACGATGTTAAAGAGCGATATGAATATCTATTCGGACAACGTCTACTGCTTTACGCCAAACGGTGATGTCAAGACCCTGCCTGCCGGCTCGACCCCCATTGATTTTGCCTACAGCATCCACAGCGCGGTGGGTAACCGGATGATCGGAGCAAGGGTCAACGGGAGGTTAGTGACGAATGACTATACGTTAAACAACGGGGACCGGATCGAGATCATTACCTCGCAGAACTCCAAGGGCCCCAGCCGTGACTGGCTGAACATCGTTAAAAGCCCGCAGGCCAGAAACAAGATCAATCAGTGGTTCAGAAACGAGTTCAAGGAAGAAAATATTTCCAAGGGGAAGGAGCTGCTTTTAGAGTACTGCAAGCAGAAGGGGGTCGATCTGGCAAAGATCCAGAACCCTGAGTACGAGGAGGCGATCCTTCGAAAGTACGGCTTTAAGGAATGGGATGCCCTGCGTGCCGCGGTAGGCCACGGGGGTTTGAAGGAAGGCCAGATCATCAATAAGATGTTGGAGCTGTACGAGAGGGATCATCCGGTCGTGCAGTCCAACGAAGAGGTCTTAAAGAGCATCGAAGAGACGAAAAAACCTCAGACCGCTTCGCAGGTCCGCTCCAAGGCCGGGATCATCGTGAAGGGTTTGGACGACGTTGCGGTACGGTTCTCAAAATGCTGCTCGCCGATCCCTGGGGATGAGATCGTAGGCTTTATTACCAGAGGCAGAGGCGTGTCGATCCACCGTACGGATTGCGCCAATATCCTTCATCTGCCCGAGGAGGACAGAAAACGGCTGATCGAAGCGGAGTGGCAGACGGATGTTATGGACTCCGGAAAGTATCTGGCGGAGATCAATATCTACTGCGAGAACAATCAGGGAGTCCTCTCGAAGATCACGAAGGTCCTCTCGGAGAAGAATATCAGTATTCTGAGCCTGAATGCCAGGGTTTCCAAGCAGGGGACGGCGACGGTCTCGATCTCCTTTGAGGTCGCGGGCAAGGAAGAGCTGAACCGGGTGATCGACAGGCTGGGAACGATCAAGGAGATCATGGATATAGAAAGGACGACTGGATAATGGCAGAGGTGCATATCGGCAGGACCGTACTGGGTATGGGCGGTACAAATTGCTACTTTATATATAAGGATGACGGGAAAACAGTGGTCTTTGACCCGGGCTTTGAAGGAAAAAAGCTCTATGACAGGCTGACGGAAAAGGGGCTTAGTGTTTCAGCGATCGTCCTGACCCACGGACATTACGACCATATCCTTGGCGTGAAGGAGCTGAAGGAGGCAGCAGGCTGTAAGGTTTACGCTCCCGAGGCGGAGAAGCAGCTTTTACTCGATGTATACAAAAACTGTTCGGCGGATATCGGCAGACCCTGCGCCATCGAGGCGGATGTCTTTTTAAAGGATGGGCAGGAGGTGGAGATCGACGGAATCAAGTTCACGGTGCTTCTTACGCCCGGGCATACTGCCGGAAGCGCCTGCTATTATTTTGAAACGGAAAAATTTCTGATCGCGGGGGATACCCTGTTTTACGGTTCGGTCGGGCGGACCGATCTGCCGACCGGCAATATGGGAGATCTGGCACAGTCTCTGAAGAAAAAGCTGATGGTGCTGCCGGAGGACGTGGTCGTCTATCCGGGACATGGGGACGAGACGACGATCGGCGACGAAAAGCAGTACAATCCTTTTTGCTAGTTGTCTGTAGTCAGTTTTCCGTGATCAGGCTTCGGGAGGCGGTATGATCTCTGTGATCACAAACCGGCAGATCTTCGAATACGATATCCATTCTCTGGTCAAGGCCTTCTACGGAAGGGAAGAGGTCCGGGTAAGCGTAGCGGAGGAGCTGCCGAAGGATTTTTCGGGCTTTTTTCTGCAATACGAGGAAATTGCCGCATCTTGGGGGATCAATCGGGCGGATCCGAATACGGTCGCTTTTTCCGTATATTCTGAGGGAAAGCTTCTGGATACGGAGAAGGAGGAGGTTTCCCGGGAAACGCTCTCTGACCGGATCCTCCTTAAAAATACGGTCAAACGCTGTATCTACCGGCTGCTTGCCCGAGAGCTCAAAAAGGAGCTGCCATGGGGAACGCTTACGGGGATCCGGCCCGTAAAGTTAGTTATGAAGGGACTTTCCGAGGGAGAGACTCCGGGGGCGATCGGAGAGCGGCTGAAACAGGTCTATTATGTTTCAGAGCCGAAGCTGTCGCTTGCTCTTGAGATCGCGGGGCGGGAAAAAGTGCTTTTGCTTGAGACCTCAGGCGCTAAGGGCTACAGCCTCTATCTCGGGATCCCGTTTTGTCCGACGACCTGCCTGTACTGTTCCTTTACCTCCTTTTCGATTGCGCTCTGGAGAGAGAGGGTAGCGGACTATCTTTGCGCCCTGAAGCGGGAGATCGATGAGACGGCAAAACTTTTTCAGGGACGGAGACTTGATTCGATCTATATCGGCGGAGGGACTCCTACGACTCTGACGGCGGATGAGCTTGCTGATTTAATGGGATATATCCGGGACAGTTTTGATCTTTCGGGGCTGCTTGAGTATACGATCGAAGCCGGACGGCCGGACAGTGTGACGGAGGAAAAGCTGGCGGCGATCCTTTCGGGCGGCGCGAATCGGATCTCCATCAATCCGCAGACGATGAATGACGAGACTTTAAAAAGGATCGGCAGAAGGCATACGACAGAGGAGTTTGTTCAGAGCTTCTTGCTCGCAAGAAAAGCGGGCTTTCGAAATATCAATACGGATCTGATCCTGGGACTGCCGGGGGAGGGTCTGTCTGAAGTACAGCATACCTTTTCCGAGCTTTCCGCGCTTTTGCCGGAGTCGGTCACCGTTCACTCCATGGCGTTAAAGAGAGCGGCTGGCATGGCAGAGTTTCTAAAGGAGCATGAGGAGCTTTCCAGTGTCAATTCCGCGGAAATCATGGGAGAGGCGGAGAAGAGCGCGAGAAGTATGGGGCTTTTGCCCTATTATCTGTACCGGCAGAAGAATATGACGGGGAATCTGGAAAATGTCGGTTACGCGAAGGAAGGCTGTTTTGGCTTCTATAATATCCTGATGATCGAGGAGATCCAGGATATCGTGGCTCTGGGGGCAGGGACTGTAACGAAACGGGTTTATTATGATCCCGAAACGGGACTTGCGACGGGGCGGATCGAGCGCTGCGACAATGTCAGGGATCCGCTGCTTTATATCGATCGGATCGAAGAGATGCTTGACAGAAAAAGAAGGCTGTTTTCAAACGGGGAGGCAGGATGAATACGGGATTATTGATCGAGCTGTTCGGTTATCTGGGGTCTGTTCTTGTTGTGATCTCGATGCTTATGACCTCCGTCAAGAGGCTTCGGATCGTCAATACGGTGGGCAGCGTGATCTTTACGATCTACGCGCTGATCATAAAGACTTATACGACGGCGGTTCTGAATGCCTGTCTGGTTGTGATCAATCTCTACAGGCTTTATGAGATGGAGAAGATCAAACGGCATTTTCTGATGGTCGAGGAGAGTACGGAGAAGGGAGTTCTGACCGTTCTGCTTGCCCGGTTTGAAGAGGATATCCGGAAATTCTTCCCGGATTTTAAGAAGGAGCAGCTTTCGGAATGCAACAAGGCGTTTCTGGTGCTTTGCGACGGACAGCCGGCAGGGGTTCTGCTCGGGAAGAGCGAGGGAGAGGAGCTGCGGATTAGGCTCGATTATTCGCTGCCCGCTTACCGGGATTATTCCGTAGGGACCTTTCTGTATGGGGAGCTTGCCGCAGAGGGGATCAAGCGTCTGAGTTTTTCCGAAAAATCTAAGGATCATATCCCCTATCTGGAAAAGATGGGGTTTGTGAAGCAGGGCGAGACTTATTACAGGGAGCTTTAAAAACGGCCTGATACGATCCGATTGTTGAAACAGATGAGGTATGCTATACTTGAGCGGAAACGGAGGTTATAAGATGGGAATCCGTTTTCGATGTTATGGAGTTATGTAAACTATGGTAAAAAGTATGACTGGCTTTGGCAGGCGCGAGATCTCGGACGCTGCCAGAAAGATTACGGTTGAGCTGAAATCCGTTAATCACAGGTATTTGGATATCAATATCAAGATGCCGAAAAAGCTGAGCTTTTTTGAGGCTTCTATGCGGACTCTGATCAAGGAATATACCGAGAGAGGGAAGCTGGATGTCTTTGTTACCTATGAAGACTATACGGATCAGAATTACAGCCTGAAATACAATAGGAATATCGCTGCCGCCTATTTTAATTATATCAGGGATATGGCCGAGGAGTTCGGACTGGAGAATGATCTGACGGTCTCGAGACTTTCCCGCTATCCCGAGGTCTTTTCCTTAGAGGAACAGGGAGTGGACGATGAGGAGCTCTGGAAGGAGATCGAGAAGGCGTTTCGGGGCGCTTTGCAGGAATTCTCCGAGGCAAGGGTAAAGGAAGGCGAGAATCTCAGGAAGGATCTGACCGGGAAGCTTACGGAAATGTCTTCGCATGTTTCGTATATCGAGGAGCGGGCGCCGGAGATCATTGAGGAATATAAGAACAGGCTGTTTGAGCGGGTAAAGGAGCTGATGGCTGACGCTTCGGTGGAGGAAAGCAGGATCCTTGCGGAAGTCACGATCTTTGCGGATAAGATCTGTGTCGATGAGGAGTTAGTACGTCTGAAGAGCCATATTGAAGCGATGCTAAGCGCGCTTAATAATGGGGGAAGTCTCGGACGGAAGCTTGATTTTATCGCGCAGGAGATGAACCGCGAGGCAAATACGATCCTTTCGAAAGCAAATGATCTTGCGACCTCGGAGCACGCGATCGAGCTGAAGACCTGTATCGAAAAGGTCAGGGAGCAGATACAGAACATTGAATGATGAACAAGGAGCAGAGATGAAGGACAGAGGTGTACTGACCGTCGTTTCCGGTTTTGCCGGGTCCGGCAAGGGAACGATCATGAAGGAACTGCTTTCCCGGTATGATAATTACGCGCTGAGCATTTCCGCGACAACGAGAGCGCCAAGACCGGGAGAAGAGCATGGAAAGCACTATTTCTTTGTCGGCAGGGAAGAGTTCGAAGAGATGATCCGAAAGGACGAGCTTCTGGAATATGCCCGGTATGTTGAAAACTACTACGGAACGCCGAGGAAATACGTGGAGGAAATGCTTGGGAGCGGAAAGGATGTGATCCTTGAGATCGAGACTCAGGGGGCGTTACTTGTCCGGGAAAAGCTGCCCGATACGCTGTTATTGTTCATTTCGCCGCCCAGTGTCCAGGAGATATATAACAGATTAAAGAAGCGGGGAACAGAGACGGAGGAGAATATCAGACAGCGGATGACGCGCGCCGTTACGGAGGCGGAGCTGGCTGAGCAGTATGATTATCTGATCATCAACGATGACCTTGAGGAATGTATCAAACAGGTCCATGAAACGATCCAGGCTGCCCATTTTCGGATGGATCGGAGCATGGAGCAGCTGAAAAAGCTGCAATCAGAGTTTGCCCAATACATAAAGCAATGAATAAGGAGGAGAAACAATATGCTGCATCCGTCATACAGTGATCTGATGAAGGTTGTCAATTCCGAGGTAGAGGAGGGGGAGCATCCCGTCGTAAACAGCCGCTATTCTATCGTTATGGCTACGGCCAAGCGGGCGAGACAGCTGATCGATGGCGCTCCGACACCCATCGACAACGCTCAGGACAAGAAGCCTCTGTCCGTTGCGGTAGAGGAGTTGAACAAGGGCATCATCAAGGTAGTTTCGGACGAAGAGGGAGAATGAACAGCTTTCCAGTCAGCCGCTCGCAGACTTGCGAGTGGCGTGCCGATAAAGCAGCAGGAATGAAGCTGTTTCTGACCTCGCTTGGCTGCGATAAAAACCTGGTGGATTCGGAGGAAATGACAGGGCTGCTCTCAGAGCGGGGGATCACCTTTACGGATCAGGAGTCCGAGGCAGAGGTGATCATCGTGAATACCTGCGCGTTTATCGGGGATGCCAAGGAGGAGAGTATCCAGACGATTCTTTCCCTTGCGGAATATAAGACGCAGGCGGGAAACGGCGGGAAGTGCAGGGCGCTTATCGTCTGCGGCTGTCTGGGACAGCGCTACCAGGAGGAGGTTCTGAAGGAGCTGCCGGAGGTAGACGCTGTGGTCGGAACCATGGCGTATCCGCTGGTTGCCTCCGCGATCGACCGTGTTCTGTCGGGAGAAAAGGGAATACTTATCTGTGAGGCGGCGGCCGGGACAAAGAAGCCGGGGCTTTCCGGAAAAAGGATTCTGTCGACGGGAGGGCATTATGCTTTCCTGAAGATCGCCGAGGGCTGCGACAAGCGCTGTACCTACTGTATTATTCCGTATCTGCGGGGAGGTTACCGTTCGTACCCGATGGAAGAGCTTGTAAAGGAAGCAGAGCGATTAGCGGAGCTTGGCGTAAAGGAACTGATCCTCATCGCGCAGGAGACGACCGTTTACGGCTTGGACCTCTACGGAGAAAAGAAGCTGCCCGCGCTTTTAAAGGAGCTTGCGGGGATCGAGGGGATCAGGTGGCTTCGGCTGATGTACTGCTATCCAGAGGAGATCACAGAAGAACTGATCGATACGATCCGGACAGAGCCTAAGGTCTGTCATTATCTGGATATCCCGATCCAGCACGTATCCGACAGGATCTTAAGGAATATGGGCCGGAAAACGGATGCTTCCTCGATTGGGAGCCTCATCGAACGGCTTCGGAAGGAGATCCCGGATATCGCCATAAGGACGACCCTGATTACAGGCTTTCCCGGAGAGACGGAGGAGGATTTCCGGACGCTTTACAATTTTGTAGACGAGACGGAATTTGAGCGCCTGGGTGTTTTTCCCTACTCTGAGGAGGAGGGAACGAAGGCAGCGGAGCTTGCGGACCAGGTGCCTCAGGAAGTCAGGGAAAGCAGGCGGGATGAGATTATGCTCTTGCAGCAGGAAATCGCCTTTGACCGGGCAAAGGAGCAGCTGGGACGGAGACTTACGGTCTTTGTTGAGGGGAAGTTAGCTGACGAGGATGTCTATGTGGGCAGGACCTATATGGACGCGCCGGATGTGGATGGGCTGCTGTTCTTTACCTCGGACAGAGACTATATGAGCGGTGATTTTGCAAGGGTCGTCGTAACCGGCGCAAAGGACTACGATCTGATAGGAGAGACGGAGCATGAATCTTCCGAATAAACTGACCCTGTTTCGGGTGGTTTTGATACCATTTTTTGTATTTTTCCTGTTAAGTCCGCTCGGGAAGGTCTCTGATATCATAGCGCTTGTTATTTTTATAGTGGCAAGTCTGACGGATCTCTTAGACGGAAAAATTGCGAGAAAATACAATCTGGTGACGGATTTCGGGAAATTTATGGATCCGCTGGCGGACAAGCTGTTAGTCTGCTCCGCGATGATCTGTTTTGTGGAATTGGGAAAGCTGCCTGCCTGGATCGTCGTCATAATCATCGCCAGAGAGTTTATCATCAGCGGCTTTCGGCTGATCGCGGCGGATAACGGGGTCGTGATCGCAGCCAGCATTTACGGGAAGTTTAAGACAGTGACGCAGATGGCGATGATCATCCTGCTGCTTCTTGATATCGATCATCCCGTATATCGGGCGATAACGCAGGGGATGATCTACCTGGCGCTTCTTATGACGGTGGTATCGCTCTGCGAATATATCTATAAGAACAGAGGCGTATTGAAGGAGCAGAAATAAAAGCGCGGTTTGTTCGCTTGAAGTCATACAGTTTATAATGAACTTATTTGTCAGGATCTTAAGAAAGGAAAACTATGAGCGGCAAAGACGAGAAGGATAAGGAGACAGAGCAGCAGGAGCAGGAAAGCTATGAACAGGTTTTGAAGCTCTGCGGCATTACACAGAAGGAGGTCAAAAACACGATCGCCGATCTCTTGCAGGGAGAGAATCCGAAGGTTCAGATTTCCTCGGAACGGGGAGAGGTGATCCTCAGGGTTTCTGCTGTGAAGGAAGAGGACAAGGGAGCGAAAAAGCTCGCCAAGCCGGTCATCAAGGAGATCAAGGCCAGATTTTCCGAAAAGATTTATACGACCGAGGAGAATGTGACGCTTGCGGAGACGATCGTTGAGCTTCTGACGAGCAATTCCCTGACGCTCTGTACCGCGGAATCCTGCACCGGTGGGATGATTGCGGCGAGGCTCGTAGATGTTCCGGGGGTTTCCGCTGTTTTCAAGGAAGGCTTTGTTACCTATTCCAATAAGGCCAAGCGCGCGCGACTCGGTGTCAAGAAATCGACGCTTTTAAAGCGCGGGGCCGTCAGCGAGCAGACGGTAAAGGAAATGGTAAAGGGCGGCATCTTTGCCGCAAAGACGGATATCTGTTTAGCGGTTTCGGGGCTTGCGGGTCCTGACGGCGGAACGGAGGAAAAGCCGGTGGGGACTGTCTTTATCGGCTGCGGTGTCAAGGGGAAGATCAACGTTTCGGAGTTCCATTTCAAGGGAGATCGGAATACCGTCAGAGAGCGGACGGTGACCGAAGCCCTTTCCATGCTTCGGGTCTGTATCCTGAAGTATTACAGTGAGAAGAATTTTGCCTGAGCTCGCAATATTTTGCTTTCCAAGCGTTTAGATCTGTGGTATGATCAGAACAAGTTCAGAAGGGTCCAGTCAGCAGCCGGAGGGTGCGCCACCTGCGCTTTGCCGGGGTGTGATTGCACCCTTTTTTACATTTTATATTTTACAGAATCCTCTTGACAGGATCGAACAAATGTTTTATATTCTAAAAGCGAACAGGAGTTCGAATAACAAGGGGAAACAACAGGAGAGATAATTATGGAAAGAGAAGAAAAAATCAAAGCATTGGATGCCGCGCTGGCACAGATAGAAAAGCAATACGGCAAGGGCTCCGTGATGAAGCTCGGCGATAACCAGAAAAATATGAATGTCGAGACGATCCCGACGGGCTCCTTAAGCCTTGATATCGCTCTGGGAATCGGCGGGATCCCGAAGGGAAGAGTCGTAGAGGTCTACGGACCGGAGTCGTCCGGTAAGACGACCCTGACGCTGCATATGATCGCCGAGGTCCAGAAACGGGGCGGGATCGCCGGTTTTATCGACGCGGAGCATGCGCTGGATCCGGTTTACGCGAAAAATATCGGCGTGGATATCGATAACCTCTATATTTCCCAGCCGGATAACGGCGAGCAGGCCCTTGAGATCGCTGAGACTATGGTGCGTTCGGGCGCGGTGGATATTATCGTGATCGACTCGGTGGCGGCTCTGGTTCCGAAGGCTGAAATCGACGGCGATATGGGCGATTCCCACGTCGGACTGCACGCCAGACTGATGTACCAGGCGCTTCGAAAGCTGACCGCGGTGATAAGTAAGACAAACTGTACGGTCGTATTTATCAATCAGCTCAGAGAAAAGGTCGGGATCATGTTCGGAAATCCCGAGACGACGACCGGAGGAAGAGCGCTGAAGTTCTACTCCTCGGTACGTCTGGATGTTCGGAGGATCGAGTCCATCAAGCAGGGCGGCGAGGTGATCGGAAACCGGACGAGGGTGAAGGTCGTAAAAAATAAGGTAGCGCCTCCGTTTAAGGAAGCGGAATTTGATATTATGTTCGGAACCGGGATTTCCTCGACCGGCGATATCCTGGACCTTGCGGCGAATATCGACGTTATCGTAAAATCCGGAGCCTGGTATGCCTACGAAGGCCAGAAGATCGGACAGGGCCGGGAGAACGCCAAGATCTATCTCGAGGAGCATCCGGAGGTACGGGACGAGGTGGAAAGAAGGGTCAGAGAGCATTATTTTAAAGACGAAAGCGCTGTGGAAGACGAGCCTGTGAAGGGAAACGAGGCCGATGACGAATAAGAGCGTGGAAGCCTGCGCGATGGAGCTTCTTCTAAAGCAGGACCGGACGGAGCAGAGCCTTCGGAAAAAGCTGATAGCGGCCGGGTTTACCGGAGAGGAAGCCGGAAGCGGTATCGACTATGTAAAGAGCTTTGGCTATCTGGACGACAAACGTTTTGCGGTAAGCTATATCCGCTCGACTGCCGGCCGGTACAGCCTGTCAGTACTCCGAAGAAAGCTCTCGGAAAAGGGAGTGTCCTCTGAGGATATCGAGGAGGCTGTCGAGGAGGCCTTCGAAGAGGGCAGTATTGACGAGAATGGGGAGGAGGAGCTGATCGAAAAGCTGATCCGGAAAAAGTATCCGGATGGGATTTTGCCGGATGAAACCGCGAAAAATAAGCTGTTTGCCTCTCTCTATCGCAGGGGCTTTGCGGTGCGCGACGTCGAAAAGGTTTTAAGAAGAATCTTGACATAGCCTCCTTAAAAGTTTAAAATCTATATGTTGTATTTTTTTATATGAGTAATGATTTTTGTTCTTTGGTTTGAAAAACCGCTGGTTTTTAGCTGTTTTTCATACGTTATACGGGCATATAAAAAAACACGTACAATGAAAACAGAATAAGGAGGTGCCCTGTGAAAATCGTTGTGTTTATACTTATCACAGTGGTTCTTCTGGCCGTAACAGGCTATCTGGCTTATAAGGCGGGCTATGCAGGCAGGATCAAGGACGATGAGCAGAAGATCGGAAGCGCGGAGCAGAAAGCGCGGGAGATCATCGACAACGCCCTGAAAACTGCCGAAGAAAAGAAGCGGGAGGGTCTTCTTGAGGTCAAGGAGGAATCGATCAGGACGAAAAACGAGCTTGAACGAGAGACCAAGGAGAGAAGATCGGAGCTTCAGCGTCAGGAACGAAGGCTGCAGCAGAAGGAAGAGAATGTAGACAAGAAAACCGACGCGATTGAAAAGAAGGAAGCCAGTCTTCAGGTCAGAGAAGAGGCGCTGAATAAGCAACAGGAAGAAGTTTCCAAGCTAAACGAACAACGTTTACAGGAATTGGAAAGAATTTCCGGACTTACCTCCGAACAGGCAAAAGAATATCTTTTAAAAATTGTTGAAGACGATGTCAAGCACGAGACCGCTGTGCTTGTCAAGGATCTGGACCAGAAGGCCAGAGAAGAAGCGGGGAAACGCGCGAAGGAATACGTTGTAAACGCGATCCAGCGCTGCGCCGCCGATCACGTAGCCGAGACTACGATCTCTGTCGTTCCTCTTCCCAGCGATGATATGAAGGGAAGGATCATCGGGAGAGAGGGTAGAAATATCCGGACGCTGGAAACCCTGACAGGAGTAGACCTGATCATAGACGATACGCCGGAGGCGGTTGTCCTGTCAGCCTTTGATCCCGTCAGACGGGAGATCGCAAGAATCGCTCTGGAAAAGCTGATCGTGGACGGAAGAATTCACCCGGCCAGGATCGAGGAAATGGTAGAAAAGGCCCAGAACGAGGTCGAGAATACCATTCGGGAAGAGGGCGAAGCCGCGACGCTTGAGACCGGCGTACATGGTCTCCACCCGGAGCTGATCAAGCTCCTTGGGCGTATGAAATACAGGACGAGCTTTGGACAGAATGCGCTTAAGCATTCAATCGAGGTTTCCCTTCTTTGCGGGCTGCTTGCCGCTGAGATCGGTGTAGATGTAAGACTTGCCAAGAGGGCGGGGCTTCTGCACGATATCGGTAAAGCGATCGACCACGAAAAGGAAGGGTCTCATATCCAGCTCGGAGTTGAGATATGCAGAAAATATAAGGAATCAGCGGTTGTTATTAATTCCGTGGAGTCCCATCACGGCGATGTGGAACCACAGTCTCTTATCGCCTGTCTTGTCCAGGCGGCGGATACGATCTCTGCGGCAAGGCCCGGCGCCAGACGAGAGACCTTAGATGCCTATACGAACAGATTAAAACAATTAGAAGATATTACAAACTCCTATAAGGGAGTAGAGAAATCCTTTGCCGTTCAAGCAGGAAGAGAAGTCCGGATCATGGTCGTTCCCGAGCAGGTCAGTGATGATGACATGGTACTTATGGCTCGCGATATCAGCAAGCAGATCGAAGCTGAGATGAATTATCCCGGTCAGATCAAGGTAAATGTCATTCGGGAAAGCCGTGTGATTGATTACGCAAAATAGATCTTTGAAGCGATCTTCATGGATCTGACAGGAACCAAACAAAGCATTGAAAAAGCCCCGATTCTTGTAATTGGGGCTTTTATGCGCAGGGCGGCACATAGGAAATATTCCGACTTCGTCGGCGTGCCGCCCGCGCGGCGAGCAGGAGGGAAAAGCGTCCTCCTGCTCGATTCGCACAGAGGAGGAAAATAATGTTACCAAAAGCTGAGAGAGTGAACAGAGAGCTTGTTCACAAGGGAGCGATCGTCGATATTTACAGGGATACGATGAAGCTGCCAAACGGCGCGACTGAATATTTTGATTTTATTAAGCATAAGGGAGCAGCGGCGGTAGTTCCGGTGCTTGAGGACGGGCGAATCCTTATGGTAAGGCAGTACCGCAACGCTATCGACGACTATACATGGGAGATTCCCGCGGGCGGTCGAAACGGCGCGGATGAGCCGACGTTAGAATGCGCCTACCGGGAGTTAGAGGAGGAAACCGGATATAAGGCGGAGAGAGAGGATATTTCTCTGCTGCTGACTCTGTATACTACGGTTGCCTTCTGTAATGAAAAAATAGATATCTATCTGGCGAAAAATCTGAAGAAAACCAGCCAGCACCTGGATGACGACGAATTCATCGACGTGAAGACCTTTACGATCGGGGAGCTTACGGAAATGGTGAAAAGAGGAGAGATCGTTGACGCGAAAACCATTGCCGGACTGATGCTCTACGCTAATTGTTACCATTCACGACCCTGAGGGTCGTGAATAGTAACAGGTTCTGCCATGTAAAATCGCCTGCGGCGATGGGCAGAACCCATCTCAAACGCCATACATTGGGCCGTAACTGCGCAAGTCTGCGCAGTTCGGCTATGAATGGTAACTACTAATTCACATAACGACTAATGCCGGGGTATTTATGTAACCTTAAAGCAAAATGAAATTTTTCTGTAACAAAAATTCCACAACATCTCGTTTTTGAAGCCTTTTCGGAATCGAGATGTTGTGTTTTTCTGTAAAAACAGCTGGTTAAAATAACAAAATTTGTGATTTTATTGATTGCAAATACGGGGAATACTGATTATAATGGAACGAGTGATGGGGAGTTTTTCATTTATATAATGAATGAAAGGCTTTTTTATTGCATGGAAACAACGATAGCGGAATTCATAATATATTTACATAACACAAAGAAAACCTCGAATAACACCGAACTTTCTTACAAACGTGATCTTGTAAAGCTCCAAAATTACCTGAACGAACAGAATATCGACTTAAACGACGTAGCCAAAATTACGGACAAGGAGCTGGCTGCTTATATTTCCATGCTGATGGATACCGGCTTTAAGGCGGCTACTGTATCCAGAAATATCGCGTCTATCAAGGCATTCTTTAATTACTGCGTGAAGCAGGATCTGATCGAGACGGATCCGGCCAAGGATCTGAAGGCTCCGAAGATCGAAAAAAAGCTGCCGGAGATCCTTACCATGGATGAGGTCGTAAGGCTCCTTGAGCAGCCCGGAAGCGAGACCCCAAAGGAGATCCGGGACAAGGCGATGTTAGAGCTTTTGTACGCTACGGGGATCCGCGTCTCCGAGCTGATCAACTTAAAGGTCGATGATGTCAATATAAAAATGTGCTATATCATGTGCAAGGACAGCAATAAGGAGCGGGTGATCCCCTTCGGGCACAAGGCTCAGGATGCCCTGCAGAAATATCTCAGGTCCTCCCGGGAGACCATGATCAATGATAAGCATTCCAAGGTCCTGTTTGTGAACTGCTCCGGTTCGCCTATGAGCCGGCAGGGGTTCTGGAAGCTGATCAAGTTCTATGCCAAAAGAGCCGGGATCAACGGGGATATTACGCCCCATACCTTAAGACATTCTTTTGCCGCGCATCTTGTGGAAAACGGGGCGGATCTTCGTTCCGTACAGGAGATGCTCGGGCATTCCGATATTTCGACGACACAGATCTATGCGGCGATGAACCATAGCCATATCCGCGAGGTCTATTCCAAAACACATCCAAGAGGGTGATTCATGCTGGATTTTGATTTTCATATGCATTCCGCCCACTCCGCGGACTCCGAGGAGGAGATGGAGCGGATGATCGACGGCGCGATCGAAAAGGGAATGAAGACGATCTGCTTTACGGAGCATCAGGATCTGGATTTTCCCAAGGAGAAGGAGGAGTTTGACTATCTCCTGGATACAGAGCTGTACCTGTCCCATTTTCAGGCTTGTAAAAAGAAGTACGAGGGAAGGATCGAGCTTCGTTTCGGCGTGGAGTTCGGGCTTCAGCCCCATCTGACCAGGCGGTGTCACGAATATATTTCGGCCTATTCGTTTGATTTTGTGATCGGCTCTTCCCATATCGTCAACGGAAAGGATCCCTACCTTTCCGAATATTTTGAGGGAAGGAGCGAGAGAGAAGCGTTCACGGAGTATTTTGAGGCTGTTCTGTCCTGCGCTTCCTTATTTGATGATTTTGACGTATACGGCCATCTGGATTATGTAGTGCGCTACAGCCCGAATAAAGACAGGAATTATTCCTGCGCTGCGTATTCCGATATCCTGGACGAGATCTTGAAGACGTTAGTCCAAAAGGGCAAGGGGCTTGAGATCAATACCGGAGGTCTGGCCCACGGCCTTTTGCAGCCAAACCCCGCAGTGGAGGTTTTGAAGCGGTACCGGGAGCTTGGCGGAGAGATCCTTACGGTGGGGTCCGACGCCCACCGGGCCGAGCGAATCGGCTACCGGTTTGATACAGCCCTTTTGACCGTAAGGGAGGCCGGATTCCGATATCTGACGGTTTTTAAAGACAGAAGACCGTCCTTTGTCCCCATAAATTTTCTATAAAACTTTGGAATTATGAGAAATTTGGGCTTGTTTTTTGGCCTGCTTTTGATTACAATAGGTCTGGCTCATAATAAGCAATTCAAATATAGGAGGAATTCATTATGTCAGTAAAAGTAGCAATTAATGGTTTTGGTCGTATCGGCCGTCTTGCGTTCAGACAGATGTTCGGCGCGGAAGGATACGATGTAGTAGCTATCAACGATCTTACCTCTCCGAAGATGCTTGCTCATCTTTTAAAGTATGATTCTTCTCAGGGTAAGTACGCGAAGGCTGATACCGTATCCGCAGGCGAGGATTCGATCACGGTTGACGGAAAGACTCTGAAGATCTACAAAGAGCCCGACGCGAATAACTGCCCTTGGGGTGAGCTTGGTGTAGACGTTGTTCTGGAGTGCTCCGGCTTCTATACCTCGAAGGAAAAGGCTCAGGCGCATCTGAACGCCGGCGCGAAGAAGGTTGTTATTTCCGCTCCCGCTGGAAATGATCTTCCTACGATCGTTTACAATGTTAACCATACGACTCTGACCAAGGATGACAAGATCATTTCCGCTGCTTCCTGTACAACGAACTGCCTTGCTCCTATGGCGAAGGCTCTGAATGATCTCGCTACGATCAAGTCCGGTATCATGAGCACGATTCACGCTTATACGGGTGACCAGATGATCCTCGACGGACCTCAGAGAAAGGGCGATTTAAGAAGATCCCGCGCAGGCGCGATCAACATCGTTCCGAACTCCACAGGTGCCGCAAAGGCAATCGGCCTTGTAATCCCTGAGTTAAACGGCAAGCTCATCGGCTCCGCGCAGAGAGTACCGACCCCGACCGGTTCTACGACGATCCTTGTTGCTACGGTTGAGAAGAGCGTAACGAAGGAAGAGATCAACGCTGCTATGAAGGCTGCTGCTTCCGAGTCCTTCGGCTATAACGAGGACGAGATCGTTTCTTCCGATATCATCGGTTCGACCTATGGTTCGATCTTCGACGCTACCCAGACAATGGTTGGCGCTGACAATCTGGTACAGGTTGTTTCCTGGTACGATAACGAGAATTCCTATACCAGCCAGATGGTAAGAACGATCAAGTACTTCGCTGAGTTAGGATAATTGCTGACTTGAAAATGTACCTATAAAGCATTCTGCCGGTCCGGTCCGAAAGGGCCGGACCACAGTTTTTTATGCGCACGATTGCGATAGGAAGGGCGCTAAAGCGCCTCGCAATCGGCGCTGAAGGAAACGAAAAAGATCGTTTCCTACATTTAAAAAGGAGAAAAAAATATGTCACTTAACAAGAAAACTGTTGATGATTTCAACGCAAACGGCAAGAGAGTATTGGTTCGCTGCGATTTTAACGTTCCTTTAAAAAACGGTGAGATCACGGACGAGACCCGTATCAACGCGGCGCTTCCTACGATCAAGAAGTTAATAAATGACGGCGGCAAGGTGATCCTCTGCTCTCATCTCGGCAAGGTGAAGAACGGCCCCAACGAGGGTGAGTCCTTAGCTCCTGTAGCGAAGAAGCTGACGGAGAAGCTGGGCAAGGAGGTCGTTTTTGTAAACGATGACAACGTGACCGGTCAGGCCGCGACGGATGCGGTGGCGAAGATGCGGAACGGGGATGTTGTTCTTCTTCAGAATACCCGTTTCCGCGGCAAGGAAGAGACCAAGCCCACCGACGCGGGAGAGGCTTTCGCGAAAGAGCTTGCGGAGCTCTGCGACGACTATGTATGCGACGCTTTCGGTTCCGCACACAGAGCTCACGCTTCCGTAGCGGTTGTTACGAAGTATGTCCGTGAAAAGGGCGGAAACTGCGCGGTTGGCTATCTGATGCAGAAGGAAATCGATTTCCTGGGCAACGCGGTTGAGAATCCGGTAAGACCTTTCGTAGCGATCCTTGGTGGAGCGAAGGTTGCGGATAAGTTGAATGTAATCAATAACCTGCTTGAGAAGTGCGATACCCTGATCATCGGCGGCGGTATGGCGTTTACCTTCTTAAAGGCAAAGGGCTATGAGATCGGAAAGTCCTTAGTGGACGATGAGAAGCTGGATTACTGTAAGGAAATGATGGAGAAGGCTGAGAAACTCGGCAAGAAGCTGCTGCTTCCGGTAGATACCGTGATCGCTAAGAGCTTCCCGGATCCTATCGACGGACCCATCGAGGTTTCTACCGTTGACGCGGATAAGATCCCTTCGGATATGGAAGGTCTGGATATCGGACAGAAGACCAGAGAGTGCTTTGCGGATGCTGTTAAGAGCGCGAAGACGGTTGTCTGGAACGGACCTATGGGCGTATTTGAGAACCCGACCCTGGCGGAAGGTACGATCGCTGTAGCGAAAGCTCTGGCGGATACGGACGCTACGACGATTATCGGCGGCGGCGACTCTGCGGCGGCCTGCAACCAGCTGGGCTTTGCGGATAAGATGAGCCACATTTCAACGGGCGGCGGCGCTTCTCTGGAATTCCTGGAAGGGAAAGAGTTACCCGGTGTGGTAGCTGCGGACGATAAATATACTCGCGAACGCAATTAATTGCCGTTTCTGATAACGCAAACGTACTGAAATTGCGTTTGCGAGTCCGATTAATCGGCACCGAAAAGCGTTAACCAGTATAAATTCTGATGTTTGATGCGCAATGGCAAACTCAGAGGGGCATATTCTGTTTTAGGATGGGCAATTTTGGGAATCATTTTTATTGTTCTGGGGATCCTGCTTCTTATAAAAACTGATTTTGTATACAGTTTCTTATTGAAAGCACATTCTATGGGTATGCCTTCGGAGAAAAAGCATAAAAGAGATGTTGGGTTTATAAAAATACTGGGCGCATGTTCTGTGATCGCAGGAATTACGGAGGTCACACTAACGCTTACCAGATAAGTCTCAGGGATGTTTGGTAGATTAGATTACACTTGAGAGAAAAAAAGGAGAAGAAAAAATGGCAAGAAGAAAAATAATCGCAGGAAACTGGAAGATGAATATGACTCCCAGTGAAGCGGTAAAGCTCTGTGGCGAATTAAAGGATTTAGTTAAGACGGATGAAGCGGACGTAGTTTACTGCGTACCCGCGATTGATATCTGCCCCGTAGTCGAGGCGGTAAAGGGCTCCAACGTGAAGGTTGGCGCCGAGAATATGTACTTCGAGGAGAAGGGTGCCTATACCGGAGAAATCTCCGCTGCTATGATCAAGGACGCGGGCGCAGAGTATGTGATCATCGGCCACTCCGAGAGAAGAGATTACTTCAAGGAGGACGATGCTCTTCTGAATAAGAAGGTAAAGAAGGCGTTTGAGGCAGGTCTTACCCCGATCCTCTGCTGCGGCGAGAGCTTAGAGCAGAGAGAGATGGGCGTTACCATGGACTGGATCCGTTTCCAGATCAAGTCCGATCTCGTAGGAATTACCGCGGATCAGGTCAAGAGCATGGTTATCGCTTATGAGCCGATCTGGGCCATCGGAACCGGCAAGACCGCTACGACCGAGCAGGCGGAAGAGGTCTGCAAGGGCATCCGTGAGTGTATCTGCGAAGTATACGATGCGGCTACGGCTGAGGCAGTCCGGATTCAGTACGGCGGATCCGTAAACGCGGGAAACGCCGCGGAGCTGTTCGCGCAGCCCGATATTGACGGTGGCCTGGTAGGCGGCGCTTCGCTGAAGGCTGACTTCGGGAAGATCGTGAACTACAAGTAAATCTTAATAAGAATCTTTTTTCAAGGGAGCCTGTCCCGCGTAACGCTGGATGGGCTCTTTTTCTGCCGTATGGAAGAAGTATGGATTAAAAAGATGAGCAGTCTTTCGTGCGCAGGGCAAGAGAAGAATTATGTTTTACATCCCTCCGATAAAAGAATATAATATGGGCGAGGAGACATCTATATGAGTAATTTCGCATTTCTTGAAAGCCATTGGAGCGACCTTGCAAAGCTGGGTGGTCTCGCGGAAAAATATGTATATTCCGATCCTGATTCATCCATATTAAAGCAGGGCATGTGTGCGGAGAGCGTGGTACAGTATATGCTTGCCTACGATGGCATACCTGAGCCGGATTATGACAATACCCATGCCAACCGTATACGACTGCTGAAACGGAATGATCTTCTTCCGAGGGAAATAGACAATACACTTTACATTCTTCGGAAAGATCGTAACGACGCTTCCCATAAGGCAATGGATGAACAGGCAAAAGCATTATCTAACCTTCCGCTTCTGTTTGAGCTTTGCGTATGGTTCATGCAGACTTACGGCGATTACAATTATACTCGTTAACGAAATTAGCTGCCGAAATTACGCGGCTTGATTTTCAGACTCTTTTGGAGATGAAAATGTGTTTTCGCATATTATACTGGTTAACGATTTTCGTTGCCGATCAACCGGACTCGCAAACGCAATTCCAGTAAGTATGCTTTATCAAAAACGGCAATTAATTGCGTTCGCGAGTATAACAGAGACCAACATTCCTTTTGTTCGCAACGGAGGACTGCATATCCTACCAGGCCTTATCAGTCTTTCTTTCCCAGGAGCGGATGGTGAGGCGATTTTGCACAGAATGGACTTGCTCGGAATCTGCATTTCCACGGGATCAGCGTGCAACAGCAAGGACACCGAGATATCCCATGTGCTGAAAGCGATTAATCTGGATGAGGAATATGCAAAGGGAACGATACGTGTTTCGCTGGGAAAGTACAACACAGCAGAGGATGTAGAAAAAATAGTTAGAGGACTTGAGAAGATACTGGGGTAGTATGTTTGCAAAACCTGCTCTGATAATCAAAAACGCTCCACACTGTGGAGCGAATTGAAAGGACACCGTTATGGGCGAAATTGTTAAAAGAGATGACCTGCCAATTGAACAGCAGTCGGAGGAGGCATATCTCTCCATCCGAGGATATGTCATTGATGCGCAGAGACAGGTATATACTGCCGTTAATGCTGCGATGGTGACGGCATACTGGAATATCGGTAAGTCGATATACGAAGTCTGTGGTGAAAGTGACCGTGCTGCTTACGGGAAGCAGGTCTTAAAGTATATCTCCGAGCGTTTGACGGCGGAATTTGGAAAAGGCTTTAGCATTCAGGGGCTCCGTAATATGCGGCAGTTTTACCTTGCGTTTCCAAAACGCTCCACGCTGAGGAGCGAATTGAGCTGGTCACATTATCGTCTGCTTATGCGCGTTGAAGATGAGGCCGCCAGAGCATTTTATGCTGATGAAGCCGTAAAGTCCGGCTGGAGTGTCCGTCAGCTTCAAAGGCAGATAAATACCATGTTCTATCACAGGATACTTGCGAGCAAGGATAAAGAGAGCGTGGCTGCGGAAATCCAGACCACGGTTCCAAAGCCGGAATACGAAAAGATCATCAAAGATCCGTATGTGCTGGAATTTCTTGATCTTCCACAGAATGAACATTTTTATGAATCCGAACTTGAACAGGCATTGATCGACCATTTACAGAAGTTCCTCTTGGAGCTCGGGCGAGGTTTCTCATTCGTTGCCAGACAGAAGCATTTCAACATTGACGGGCGGCACTTCTATATCGATCTCGTCTTTTACAATTACATCTTGAAATGTTTTGTGCTGATCGACCTGAAGACCGAAGACCTGACACATCAGGATGTCGGACAGATGCAGATGTATGTGAATTACTACACCAGAGAGCTTATGAACGAAGGGGACAATCCGCCAATCGGCATTCTGCTCTGTGCAGACAAGAGCGACACGCTTGTCCGCTATACTTTGCCGGAGGATAACACGCAGATTTATGCAGCGAAGTATATGCCGTACATGCCTACAGAAGAAGAACTCAAGCGTGAACTTAAACTTGATGAGTTCGAGAAGCTGGATTCGGAAGATGAGTAGAGAGTTGGAAACAATGCGCTCAAAATGAAAAATGGGGAGAGCCTATGCACATTTTAATTATCTCCCCACCTTTTAATTATCCTCACACATTTTAATTATTCCGCAGAAATCGGAGAAGGGAGGCTCGGAGTTTACATGGCAGTTGCAGCGGCAGTTAGACAGATTCGTCCGATACGGCGACATACAGAAAGGAACACATCCTCTGGAAGTGCCGTAAATACGGGCTTTTACGGCACTTTTCGCCCTGTATTACACAGAAGCGTTCGTATCAAAGACGGTAGGGGAATAGACCCTGCCTGTGGTACTTTCGGCTTTATGATCGCCGCAGACCGCCATGTGAAGGATCTGACCAATGACCTGTTCTCGCTCTCCGAGGATGAGGCAAACTTTGAAAAATACGAGGCATTCACAGGTGGGGAGCTTGTGCATGAAACACACCGGCTTGCGTTGATGAACGCCATGCTACACGACATTGGTGGGAAAATATTCCTGGGCGATACCTTATCCGATGCGGGCAAAGCTATGAAGAATTATGATGTGGTACTGACTAATCCGCCTTTCGGCACGAAAAAAGGCGGGGAGCGCGCGACCAGGGATGATTTTACCTGTACGACGAGCAACAAGCAGCTGAATTTCTTGCAGCATATTTATCGCTCTCTGCGCAGTGATACCGGAACGGCGAGGGCTGCGGTGGTACTGCCGGATAATGTTCTCTTTGCGGACGGCGAGGGCGAGAACATACGAGTTGACCTGATGGAGAAATGTAATCTCCATACCGTCCTGCGGCTTCCTGCTGGAATTTTCTACGCGCAGGGTGTTAAGATCAATGTGCTGTTCTTTACAAGGGGAAAGAGCGATAAGGGAAATACGAAAGAAGTCTGGTTTTATGACTTGCGTACAAATATGCCGTCCTTTGGAAAGACAAATCCTTTGAAAAAGGAGCATTTTGAAGGCTTTATTACTGCATATACGGCAGAGGACAGGCACAGCATTTCAGATGAACGATGGAATTGCTTTACAGCGGAGCAGATAGGTGCAGAGGGTAAAAACCATAGCCTCGACCTGGGACTGATCCGGGATGATTCCGTGCTGGACTACAACGATCTTCCCGACCCGCTTACGAGTGTCGAGGACTGTATCGGAAAACTGGAGGAAGCCGTTGATATTTTGAAGAGTGTGGCAATAGAACTTAAATCCCTGGAGCAGACGGAGGAGTAAATATGCAGAGTATAAACAGAATAAAAGAAGCGGTTGAGCCGATAGCAAAGGAATATGGAGTAAAAAGGGTATTTTTGTTTGGTTCTTATGCAAAAGGGACGGCAACGGAAAGCAGTGATGTGGATTTATTGATTGAAATCGGCCGCAGGATGACTTTTTAGGCCTTTCGGGAATGCGGCAGGATGTAAGTCAATCCCTGAACATCCCTGTTGATCTTGTAACTATGGGAGCTATAGATGAAGATTTTAAGGAATCCATAAAAGACAGCGAGGTATTGCTTTATGAGGAGCAGGGATGAAGTTATACTCGCGAACGCAATTAATTGCCGTTTTTGATAAAGCAAACGTACTGGAATTGCGTTTGCGAGTCCGGTTGATCGGCAACGAAAATCGTTAATCAGTATATATTAGAGAAGATATTAAAGTATGTAGAGCAAATCGAAGATGCGCATAGGGAAGGGGGCAGTGATAGTGTCGGATAAGATTTATTCCTTAGAAGAACTGGCAGATGTTCTGTCCCCAATCATCAGGAAATATCAGGCTCAAAAAGCAATTCTGTTCGGATCATATGCAAGAAATGAAGCAGATCAGAACTCGGATATTGATGTAATGATTGTTGGTGGAAGTTTTTTTGACCCCACGGATATCTTTTGCATAGCAGATGAGTTGAATCGCGCTGTGAATAAGAATGTTGATGTATATGAGGAAAATGAGATAGATCATGATTCTTCATTCTTCAATAATATTATAAAAGAGGGGATAGAGATAGCATGAAATATACAGATGAGCAGCGTATAGAGAAAATAAGAAATTATACGGAGAAGCTTCTTGCTTATATTAAGGATAATAGCATTACAGGAAATACAGTTGAGGATGTTGAAACTGTCCGCTGGGCTATAACAACACCTCTATATATACTGGTTAACACTTTTCGTTGCCGATCAACCAGACTCGCAAACGCAATTTCAGTACATTTACTTTATCAAAAACGGCAATTAATTGCGTTCGCGAGTATAACATTGGAGAACATGCCTATTATTTGAGTGATGAATTCAAAAACAATCATTCTGATATACCTTGGGCTAAAATTTCGGGGTTGCGGCATAGACTGGTACATGACTACGAAGATACAAATTGGAGTATCATCAATGATATAATCTTTGATGTACTGCCGGAGGCGCCCTCGATTACTCCCAGGCGTCCTGCTGGTACCAGATTCCGGAGATTACCAAGGATGTCGACACGTTCTTTGTCTACCCGACGGATTACATGGGTACAAATGAAGGAGACTCTGATTTCGCGCCGCTTGACAACACCGATATGCTGGAAGGCGTGGAATTCGACCACAAGACTATGGCAAGCGCATATGAGGATGCAACCAATGTGTTCATGCCGTACTATCGACAGGCAGGCTTTAAGTACGCGTCTGAGACCGGGAAGAAGACGGGGGATCCGCGCGAGGCGTTTGCTGCTACGCCCTACAACGATATAACCGCGGCGCTGGACTACTATTTCGAGAATTACAACGACGGCCGTCCGTTCATCATCGCGGGCCACAGCCAGGGCTCGGGCATTATAAGCCTGGTGCTGAAGGATTATTTCAGGGAGCATCCCGAGTACTACGAGCGCATGATCGCGGCCTATGTGATCGGCTTCTCCATTACGAAGGATTACCTGGAGGCTAATCCTCACCTGAAGTTTGCGGATGGCGAGAGTGACACGGGTGTTATCATCAGCTGGAACACAGAGGGTCCTGAGAATGTAGAGGGAAATGTATGGAACGGGGTGGTACTTCCGGGCGCGATCAGCATCAACCCGCTGAACTGGAAGCGCGACGATACTTATGCGCCGGCCAGTGAGAACCTCGGCTCACTCGTGCTGAATGAGGAAACCGATGAGACGGAAATTGCCGACATCGGCGCTGACGCGCAGATAATTCTCGACCGTGGCGTGATTCTGACGAATGCAGATTCCGAACCCATGACGGAGGGAATCGATTTCTTCGGTCCCCAGAGCTTCCACAATGGTGACTATACATTCTATTACAACAACATCAAAGCCAACGTGGCAAAGAGAATCGCCGCTTATATGGCTGGTGAATAGCAGCAGTAAAGCGGTAAATTTGACAGGGAAAAAACCAGTTGACAAACGCTGCTAAATAGTGCTTTAATTTATACTGGTTGACGATTTTCGTTGCCAACCAACCGGACTCGCAAACGCAATTCCAGAACGTATGCTTTATCAAAAAGAGCAAATAATTGCGTTCGCGAGTATACTCATTGCGTTAGCGTATTAAACCGGTGAAGAGGAGTGAGTAGCTCGTACAGGTCTTTATCTGAGAGAGCCGCAGGCGGTGGGATTGCGGTATAGAGCGTAGGAGTGAATGGACCTCTGAGGGCGAACGGAAACGGAGAGCGGTTGTAAGCAGGAGGCGGTCGAAAGCAGATTTCCTCGCAAGTAGCTTTTCGGAGTATGGGAGACGGAGCAGACCCTCCGTGATCAAGGGTCAGCATATGATGGTATGCGCAGAGTGGGTGAATGACGTTCACCAAGCGGGGTGGCACCGCAGGATAATAAAGATTCCTGTCCCGGCATTACTTTTTGTAATGCCGGTTTTTTTATGCGCAGGCCCGCGTATGGAAGTTTTCCGGCTGAAGCCGGACGCGGGTGCGCAACCCATGATTGCGCAGCAATCATCGGGCCGCGCGGCGAGCAGGCGCGACTTCGTCTCCCCTACTCGATTGCTCAGGGCCGCGCAAGGAGATATTATGATCTTAGAAGACATTGTAAGAGATAAAAAAATAAGGCTGGGGGAGCATAAGGCGAAAACTCCGCTTAAAGAGCTCCGAAGAGCCGCCGAGGAGGTCAAAGGCTCGGACTCCCGCCCGAAGGATCTGTTTTATAACGCTATGGCAACGCCCGGGATCTCCATTATCGGAGAGTTTAAGAAGGCCTCTCCGAGTCTTGGAGTAATCGAAGTAAAGCTCGAGCTTATGGACCGGATCGAGGAGTACAATGCCTCCGTGGATGCGATTTCCTGTCTGACAGAGGAGGATCATTTCCACGGAAACATCGATTATTTAAAGCAGATCCGGAGTAAAAGCCCGCTTCCGATCCTTCGCAAAGACTTTATGATCGATGAATATCAGTTCTATGAGGCTAAAGCGATCGGCGCGGATGCTGTGCTTCTGATCACCGCGATCTTAGACGATACGCAGATGAAGGACTTTTACCAGCTTTCCGGGGACCTGGGGCTGGGAGTGCTGGTTGAGACCCACGATGAATATGAAATCGAAAGGGCGTTAAAGATCGACCCTCGGATCATCGGCATCAATAACAGAAATCTGAAGGACTTTTCCATAGACCTGAAGAATACCGGGCGGCTGAAACCCTATATCCCCGCGGGGAAGCTCTGTATCGCGGAAAGCGGGATCATGGGGGATGAGGATGTGAAGTATCTTAAAGAAATCGGCGCGGACGGTTTTTTGATCGGAAGAGCGTTTATGGAGTCGGCGGACCCGGCAGCTCTTGCGAAGCATTGGAAGGAGCTGTAGGGTGAGGATCAAGATCTGCGGGATTACCCGTCCCGAGGAGGCGGAATATTTAAACGAAAACAGGGTCGATTACGCGGGCTTTGTCTTTTACGGACCGAGCAAGCGAAACGTGAGTATCGAGACGGCAGAGCGGATAGCAGCGCTCCTTTTGCCGGATATAAAGAAAGTGGCGGTCACGGTCTCGCCCTCGGCGGACGATATAAGGCGGATACAGGAGGCGGGCTTTGCGGATATCCTCCAGATCCATAAGGAGCTTCGAAAGGAGTCTGTGAAGGAGGCGACACTTCCTGTCTGGTATGCGCTGAACCTTCCTGCTGCCAGGAAGCCTTCCGACGCTCTTACACAGATACTGCAGCCGATCGAAGCTCTGCCGGATGAGCTGCACGAGAGGATCACAGGGCTTCTTGCGGACGCGCCGCAGTTTGGGAGCGGAAAGACCTTTGACTGGAAAGGATCCGCCGAAATGTTCAGGGCTGTGGCAGAGTCGCCGCCCGATGGGATCAAGCGCCTGCTGATCCTTGCGGGGGGACTGAACAGTGAGAATGTACCCGAGGGGATCTCAACCTTCCGTCCGGATATCGTCGATGTAAGCTCCGGTGTAGAGGGAAACTTTGGGAAAGACAGGAATATGATAGCAGCTTTTGCAAAAGCGGCCAGAGGAGAGACGAGATGAATAAGAAAGCCTATTACGGGGAATACGGAGGACAATATGTATCGGAATCGCTGATGAAGGTTCTGGGCGAGATCGATGCGGCCTTTGAGGAGGCCATACGGGATCCGGAGTTCCTCAGACAGTACCATTATTATCTGA
>JAFSXN010000156.1 GCA_017444015.1 Lachnospiraceae bacterium
CAGTCAAATTATGCCGATATTGAAAAAGTGATTGGTATTTGGATCATCACTGAGGAAATACCAAAAGAGCTTCAAAACACTGCAACCAGGTATTATCTGAATAAGGAAGACTATATCGGGATAACAGACGAACCCAAAGAGGATTATGACCTTATGGAGATCATCATGATCCGCAGAGGTGAGTATCCTGATATCACGGAGCCTTTATTTGAATATCTGAAAAGCGTATATGACGCAGATATAGCTACGATTGATAAGTATACTCCGGTGAGTGCGAATCCGGAGTTAAGAGAGGAGGTATCAACTATGCCGGGAATGAGTCAGGTAATATTTAATCAGGGTTTTTCACAGGGAATGTCTGAAGGTATGACTCAAGGAATATCCCAGGGCATCGCTCAGGGTATATCTCAGGGAGCTGAGGAAAAGCATAAAAATGATATTAAGCAGCTTGCCGACTACTTTATGAAAGAAAATACCGAAATGACACTTGAACAAGCTACGGAGATGGCTGAAAAAATTCTGAAATAATCCGTACGCATCCTTTTATACTCGTCGGATCAAGTTTTTTCCGTTTTCCATTTATTTTCTCCGCCGAGTATAACTAAATAACCTCCTCCCTCCTCGGAATCGAAGGCGCTGCGCCCGGACGGGTAACCGTGATCGAGGACGCTTTGGCAGCCAGATCAAGGGATTCCTTTATCGGAAGGCCTTCCGTCATTCCCGCGAGGAAATAGCCGGTGAAGGTATCGCCTGCTGCCGTTGTATCTACCGCCTTGACTTCATAGATCCCCTGCCGGATCAGCTGATCCTCATCGAAGTAGACCGAACCGGCCGACCCCAGCGTCAGAACGACTGCCGCCTTCGGAAAGCTCCTTCGAAGCGCCCCGATCAGCTCCGACTTTTCCAGCTCATCCGTCTGAAACAGCTCTTTCTCCTTTTCGTAGGAAACTCCGGTAAGCTGCGAAGCCTCGACCTCATTTAATAAGAAGAGATCCACATAGGAAAGCTTAAGCTTCTGAATATTCTCATTCATCGGCGCCGGATTCAGAACGATCCGAAGCCCCTTTTCATGGGCCTTTTCGATCAGATACGGCAGCTCGCTGATCTCATTCTGCAAAACAAGATAATCTCCCGCCGCAAAGCCTTCAAGGGTCTCGTCGATCTGTTCCTTTGTGATCCGCTGGTTTGCTCCTCCGTAGAGCAGGATACAGTTATCCCCATCCTTGTCATTTTGAATTACCGTATGGCCGGAAGGCGAATCGGTCAGCACCTTTACGAAAGAGCTGTCCACGCCTGCTTCCGCAAGCAGCTCGACCATAAACCTGCCGTCCTCCCCGATACAGCCGGCATGCCACGTCTTAACGCCTGCCCGCCCTAACGCGATGGACTGGTTCAGACCCTTCCCCCCCGCGAAAATATTCCGGGAACTCGAAGCCTGCGTCTCGCCTTTAAGAAGAATATGATCTACCTTGTATACATAATCAATATTTAAAGATCCGAAATTTAATACCTTCATACTTTGAATCCTCTCTTTCTCTGTTATTCAACGGCTACCTTGATCTTTACAGGCTGCTTATTGATCACAGCGGATATGATCGCGTTCCCTTTTTTTCTGGCTGTAACATAGCCGTACTCATCCACAAAGGCGACCTTACTGTTGCTGCTTTTCCAGGTCACTGCCTGCATTACATATTTCTTTCTTATAAAGAATCTGTCTCCCTCATTCATGCTCTTTACATAGACCGCTTTATATATATCTTCTCTTAAAAGCTCCAAAAGCTCCGGATCCTCTACATAGACCGTAGTCTGATAGTCCACACCCTTATATTTGCAGGTGACTGTTGTTCTTCCTGTTTTGTCACCGGCCTTTATTGTGACCTTCGCCCTCCCCGTATTGAGGAGCGTAAGCAGCGACTCGTCCGCCGCCGACCATTCAACCTCAGTATTTGTCACATAGGTATGCTTTAGCGTAGTTTTCTGACCCTTATTTAAATAGATCACACTCTTAGACGGGATCGCGGAGATCTCGATATTAAGAGCCGTCTCTGCGCCCGCGACCGAGGTTCCGAGAACAGAAACCTTCCCGACCCCCGTTCCGGTTATCCTGCCGTTTTTCGAGATACAGATCAGGTTCCCGGAATCTGTAGAGTTTCCCTTGTTATCCCGGGAAAGAGGCCTTAATTCCCCGTCAATTATCTCCGCCCAGTCCGCGCCTGCTGCCTTAAATCCCTTATCGTAGCCCGGATTGACTGTCTGGAACGCGTTTAGCTTTAACAGCCTTCCGGAAAGAGAGCTGTCGCTTAACTGGGTAGAAGCATCGCCTGTCTTCACTGTCAGAACGAAGGCTTTTCCCCCGACGTAAGCGGTAACCTTCGCGCTTCCGGTTCCAAGCGCTACGATCGATGCCCCTTTCGAATTTTCTGAATAATCTACGCGGATGATCAATGGATCTGAGGATATCCAGGTCTGCGGAAGGTTCCCGGCATTATCCAATGCGACCCTGCGCTCCTCTCCTGTAGTCATGACAAGCTTCTTCACGGAAAGAGACGGGGCTCGGACCGTTATCCTGTATTCCTCGACTCCTTCGGCTGTTACGTTTGTAAGTACAGCGCTTCCTTCCGCGATCGCCTTTGCCATACCGCTTTTCTTATCTACGGAAACCATCCTCGGTTGATTAGAGCTCCAGCTTCCGGGACCAAAGGAAAAGCTCTGCCCCTTTACCATCTCGCCGGTATAAACGAGAGTTCCTGCTTCAAGACTGTTATCCCTGAAGAGATATACTCTGTTGTCAAGCCCGGAGCGGCCGCTCTCACCCTCTGCTTCGCTTTCCTCCTCCTTATCCCCCGTAAGACTGATAAAGTGAGCATAAAGCGTATGGTCGCTTTCTGAAGCTATCCTGCTTATGTTATTGTAGATCCTCGTTCCTCCATATCTTTCGGTATACCATCCGTTAAAACAATAGTCTTCATCATACGCCTTTGGCGCTTCGGGAAGCCCCCTGTAGGTCCCTCCCGCAGACACGATGACAAAGGCTTTGTTCATATCGCTGTCAGCGTTTATGCTTCCTCCGCAGGGATTCAGCGTAACGATATACTCATCCTCTTTTAAGAGGGTTTTCGTGTTGGGCTCGTAATCATACAGAATATTCAGATTCTCAAGGCTGCGGCCGAAAAGCTCCACACCGAACTCCTCTCCCTGAGAGGTATAGAAGTTGAACATATACGCTAACTCGTCCATTTCTGAAAACGCCAGAGATCGAAAGCCGTCGATCCCCAGAAACAGCGAAGTATCCGTGATCGACTTAATCCCCTTGGGAATAACAAAGGACTGAAGGGAAGCACAGCCGAAAAAAGCGGCATCTCCGATGCTTTTTACCGTTTCCGGAAGCGCGGCGTTAACAAGGGAATAATCTGAAGCAAAGCAAAATTCTCCTATTTCTTCAAGGTCATCGGACAGATCAAGGAAGGCAAGCTGCCCGCAATCCTGAAAAGCCAGATCTCTTATTACCCTGACCCCCGCGGAAACATCAACGTATTCCAGCGCGCTGCAGGAATAAAAAGCTCCGATATCGATTTCATCCAGGGCTCCGGGAAGCTTTACGCTTTTCAGGGAGGTACAGACGGCAAAGCCATCCTCCCCGATGCTCTTAAGAGATCTCGGAAAACGAACTTCGCGCACATTTTCGTGAAACGCAAAGGCTCCGTCTCCTGTATGAGTTATCCCTTCCCTGATATTGATCGAATAAATATAGTCTATATAATCCGTCCAGGGATGACCGGTAAAGGATTTCAGCGAAAAATCATATAAATAATCTGCCATCTCCCCGGTCCCCTCAATCGTAAGCGTCGTTCCCTCGATCGTAAAGAAAGCTTCGTCTCCGCATTTTCCGGAAACGCTCTCGATCCAGTTCGCGTAAAGCGTATCGACCGATGAAGCATAAAATATCGAAGACGGCCCGATCCGTAAGGAACCCGCCTCGCTGTCCGTATACCAGCCTTCAAAAATATATCCTTTTTTTTCGGGAAACGGAAGCTCCCCATATGGTCTCCCGTCCATAAGCTCTATCGTGTCTAAACCGATCGTTCCGCCGTTTGGGTGAAGTCTCACCGATACCGGATCCGGATCCGCCCATCCCGCGAACAATGTATGATCCTCGGAGCGTTCGACCGGGGTCTCCTCCGTTACTCTGCTCCCCTCTGTAACACTGTCATACCATCCGTCAAAGACAAAACCCTCCTTCCTGGGCTGCGGAAGCTCTCCGTAGGGCTGTCCTCTGAGAAAGACCCCCAGAGCTCGATCTACCTCCCCGCCCATGGGATCAAAGGTAACGACGATCCCGTTTTCCGGCCGCAGGGATTCGAGTATCCACTGTGCGCTCTTATTGTCCCGGTCCGTAAATATGACCTTGAACCTTCCCTCTTTTTGGGGAACGATCGTCGATGTAAAGCGCGATTGGTAAACCTGAAGAAAGTCAGCAGAGAAAGTACCGTCTTCATGCTCAGAATAGAGGGACCTCCACTCCCCGTTTTCTTCCGCAAAGCAGCTCCAATTTCCGCTCCCGGCACTCTCCTCCAGGTATCCCAGGATAACCTTATCGCCGATATTTACTTTTCCCTCAAGCTCATCTCCCGCGACTGCGGGAAACGACCTCGTTTCCTGTCTTATGCCGACCGGTTCCGGCCCATTTTCCAGGGCCCTTTGCGCCAGAACCTCCGATAGCCCGCTGCCGGAAGGAGACGCATAGGCTCTGCCCGGGAAAAGAAGCACAAGCGCTACTAAAGATAAAATCAGACTCTTTACGCCCTTTTGTCTCATGATCCCTCTCCTTTTCTACTTCGCGGTTCTTGAAACGATCTTAAAGCTTACGGTTTTATATCCTCCATACTCGCCGATCCCGTGGAGCGTGACTTTCGCTGTGCCTCTCTTTACATTATTGATATAGCTTCCGGATACGACCTCAATATCCCTGCCGAAACCAAGCTCCTCTGATCCAAGCTTCAGGGACGAAAACTGATCGGCCCTTGTTATCATTACGGCATTCCCCGTAAAGATGTGATCCTTAAGCCTGATATCCGCCTTGCTGATATCCTTTCCTTCAGGAATGATCCTGTACGCAGCCCGGATCTCATCCGCCGAATACGGCCCTTTTCCGGTTATGACCGCGGTAATGACCTCCCCTTCTTTCGGGAAGCTTGTCTGATCCATCAGCTTTCCTTCGCTGTCATAATAACTGATCTTCTTTTCATAATCCGTGCCCGCCTTCAGGACCTTTCCGTTCCTGTCGGTCAGCCGGATCGTTGTTGTGTACTGTCCTTCCTTTTTGCCCTCCTTTTGATCGCAGGCAAGAACGGTAATTCCGTTATCCTTCGAGAATTTTCTCTGTGTCACCTCAAGGGGGATCGTTTTTTTATCTCTGTAATTACCCTTGCCGGTAAGAATGATCCCCGCCCCTGTGGTTATTTTATTGTTATTTGTATACTTTACGGAATAATCTGTTCCCTCCTTCAGAAGTGTCCCGTTATAGCTCACAGTCAGACCGGCGCTTGCTCCGCCCTTTTCATATTCCGCGGAAATACTTCTGCCGTCATTTACCAGGATCTGCGGGTCGGTGATCGGCCTCGCGGTTATTTTGAATTTAATGCTCTTTTCTCCGTTAAAGCTGTATTCATCCCCTTCTGACGCGGCGGAGAGCCCCTTGAGAACCAGGGTCGCCGTTCCGGTTTTCACAGCGTTTATCACCCGGGCAACCTCGAAATCCTTTCCCTCTGTAAGCGTGTAGGTCGTCCCTTTTGCCGTATAGGTGATCTCGGGAGAATAGCCTTTCCCGGCCGAATCAAGAAGGGTGCTCAGAGTAAAGGCTTTTCCTGTATAGATCTGGTCAGGGATCTTTGAAGCTCTGACCTTGCTCATATCTACGGGAACCGCGCCGTCTCCGCCGTCTTTTCCCCTGATCGTAAGTCTTACCGTCCTTTCTCCGGTATAATTACCCTTTCCGGACAGAGTAAGCTCATAGGTCGTATCCTGACCTGACTCTCCCTGAAATGCTTCAGGATCGTCCTTTTTCTCCTCATATTCCTTTACATAGAAGTCCGTTCCCATTTTGAGCTTTTTGCCATAATAGAGCAGAACCGGAGCAGGAGTCTGTTTTTTCCCGTTATATTTAACGGTAAGATCCGAGGCACCCGCATTGATCCCTGCGATATTTCCCTGCGTGATGTCAAATTCCGTCGTCTTCTCTCCCTCATAATCTCCCTTGAGCCTTATAACAAGCTTTGCTGTCCCGATATTCTTATTATTGCTCAAAGTAACGGTATAGTCGGTCTTTTCCGTAAGCTCTCTGCTGCCGTAATATACCGAAAAATCAGGAAGGATCGGAGCTCCCGTATATTCATAGGAGGCCTCTAAGCCCCTTATCTCCAGGGCCTCACCGAAATCCTCTCCCTCATCAATGACCTTCTCGGAAACAGCAGCCTCAGCCATATTGGTAAAGAGACCGTCATCATCTATAAACGCTGAAATACTATCCTCTTCGCCCTGACCCGTTAACGTGATCTCCTCGATTTCTCCGCTTGTACTTGAATAAAGCGATATCTTATAGTCGTCATCCTTTCCGTCCTCGATCAGAGCCTGCGCGAGATTTTCCGAATCATCCGCGCAGAGAGTAACTGTATCCGCGGCGGTATCCACCTCAACGGCCATATTCTCATCCGCCAGGGTTACCTTAAAGCTGTCCGTATCCTCCCCGTTCTTGACTGTATAGAGGTCTGTAGGAAGGAAGAGCATGGTTTCTCTTTCGATCGGCTGTTCTCCTTCTACAATACCGAGCTCCTCGATCTTTCGAACGTCTTCATTTTCCGTATAGAGTACCCCGTTTTCCACCCTCGCGATCTCTTTATCCTCCATATCGCAAACAATGAAATTGCCGGAGTTGGCGGCCATATAGCTGAGCCCGCTCCCCTTAAGGCTGCCTCTCTTATTCCACCACGACAGGTATTCATCATAGGTATTATAAGCTATGGTAGCGTTGGCGTAGTTCGTCCCCCAGTATGTACTTCCCGAGATATTGTAATCCCATCCGGTATACTCTCCTGCCGAATTTTTATATAAAGTCAGATAACTTGTCTTCAACGGCTTGTTGCTGTCGTATATCAGTAGCTTTGTCTGCGTACTCGAGGAATTCTGCACACCGTACGCCAAAAGAGCATGCCCGCTGGACCGGCCGTCTAATATCCCCCAGACCGATACCTCTACGGGTCTCCCCTTTGCCGTGTTTTCTTTTACGATATCTACAAGCTTTTTCAGATCGGATTCTTTCCAGATATAATTATTATTCTGGTCCGTTGAATACTGGGTCATCTGCATACACTGGATAAATTCCTGGGTCGTCAGGCCAAAGCTGTAATTCTTATCATCCCGCAAAAGATCTTTCGCGTAGCTTATTCCAGAATGGAAGGAGCTTACATTTACACCATTCCCCGGAACGTAGAAAAGACCGGAGGTCGTCGCAAAGCCAAAACAGTTGCCCCCATTGCCCGGATGCTTGTTATAAACCACATTCGCATAGCTGGTATTTCCGAACATCTTCTGGCAGAGGGCAAGTGTCGCGGAAAAGGAAAAATTATAAAACTGATAGGACACCTGATTTACCGAGGAGATCGCGCTTCCCTCCCCGCCCTCGTCTCCCGAAGAGGAGACGGTGACTCTTACACTGGCGGAAGTCAGGACCTTATCGTCCGCCGACTGGCAGAGATAAACGGTAACTGTTCCGCTTCCTGCTGCTTTTCCGGTAATGTTCAGCGTATTGGTCGTCCCGACCCAGCCTTCCCAGGCACAGGAATAAGCAGAGGTGTTTGTGGTCGAATACTTATAATATACGTATCCGGTCGTATTCGAGAAGGTAAAGCTTACCGTTCCGCAGCCGGACGGAGTAATGGAAAGAGAGCTTCTCGATGCCGTTAATACAGGACCTGAACTGGTTTTTGATACTGTGACCGAGATGCTTGTCTGCGCAAGTAATGTACCTGAAGAGTTTAACAGCTCAACCTTGACCGTAGAAGAGCCTGCGCTCAGACCCTTGATCGTCAAAGGCATACTGTAGCCTGTCGGCGACCCCCAGGAGGCGGAGCAGACCGTAGTATTGGAGAGAGAGTACCGGAAGGTCACGGTCCCCGAGACTCCCGAAGCAGTAAGCGTCGTGCTTCCGGATGCCCCTGCCTTTATGGAAAGAGAGGAGGGGGAGGCCGTAACCTTTGCATTCTGTTTTTGTGTAACATACACGTATATTTTGGTCGAAGCCAGAACCGTGCCTGTACCTGTCTGTTTGAGATATACCGTGACCGTACCGCTTCCGCCCGCGTTTCCCGTAATATAAAGAGGGATTCTGCTTCCTGAAAATTCGCCCCATTTCAGGCTGTAGGCAGAGGTGTTTGTCGTACTGAACTGTACCGTGATCGAACCGCTGTAATTGGAGCAGGTCATCGTCACAGAGGACTGATCCCCTGAATCTAAGGAAACCGAGGACTTCGATGCCGTAATCGAGGCGGCCTTTACAACGGAAACGTTTATCGTTTTTGATGAAAGGAGCTTATTGCCTGTTGATTTATAGAGATAAACGGTCACCTTTCCGCTTCCCGCGGTCTTTCCGGTAATGTTCAGCGGAATACTGTTTCCCGAAAAGCTTCCCCAGGAGCAGGTATAATTCTTCGTATTTGTCGTTTTATACTTGACATAGACTGCCCCGCTTACTCCGCCATAGGTTACCGTTACCTTCTGAGCAGCTCCGGCTCTGACACTCACGCTTGAGCTTGATACACTGATCGACGGAGCGGAAACCGTAACAGAGATCAGCTTGGAATCATACAGGGTTTTCTTGGTTGAGTTATACAGCCTTACGTATACATAGGCGCTTCCGGCTGCCTTCCCCTTTATGGTCAGAGGGATCGTATTCCCCGAAAACTTTCCCCAGGACGCGGATACAGTACTTGCTCCCGCGACAGAGGCTGTCACCTTATAGCTTTTCGGAGCGCTGTAGCAGGTTACGTTAATGCTCGTCAATCCGCCCTTTTCAACACTGACCTTCGTTGAGGCAACGGAGAGATATGGCGCGGAGGCATTGAGCTCCTCATCGTCTCCTTCCCCTTCCTCGCTTTCTTCCTCTTCCTCGAATTCCAGCTCCCCCGGGTTTTTTGCCTCTAACTCCTCATCTTCCCCCACAGTCTCTGAGTCAGAGTTTTCAAGCTCTTCCTCCTCCGGAGTTCCAAGATCCTCTCCATACTCGTCTGAAAGAGAATCCTCCGGGAATACCGCTTCACCGACTCCCGTTTCCTCCAGCCCGAAGGAAATACTCTCACTATCCTGTGGATAGAAAAACTCTCCGGCGTTCAGGCTATCGTCAGGCTCGGTTATACCGTCGTCCGGAAATACCTCCTCACCCTCGCCTGCTTCCTCTGAAAGCATCGTAACCTGGCTCTCATATAAACCACCTTCGGAAACATCCGCGGCAGCCGCCGTAATAACCGGTAAAACGCTCAACAGAAGCGAGAGCGCGATACATAACAACCGTCTTGAAACATTTTTCTTCATAGCATACCTCCTCGTATAACTTTACCCTGATGTTCTAAGGAACCCAGTCCGTTCTGACAGCCGCGGCGCCCTCAGTGTCCGGCATCCACTGCGCGGATCTTAAACGTGACAAGCTTTACTCCCGTATACCCGCCGGCTCCTCTGATCTGAACATAAGCCTTGCTCCCTGCTTTTATATTATTATAATAGCCGATTATTTCATAGTCTTCTTCGTTCAGCTCCGCCCCTCCTATGCTTACCGAAAGCTTTTCCTTTCCGGGTTCGATCTTCTTCCCCGTATAGGAATAAGGGATACCGCCATTAACGATAACCTTAGCTTTCCCAATATCCTTCTTCGGGTCAGCTACACGATATGAAGTCCTGATCTCTCCGGAATAATTATCTCCCATTCCCTTTATCGTGACAAAAATCTCCGTTCCCGGTCCCGGCGCGGTATCGGACGGCTCGGAAAAGACCATCTCATAATCCGTTCCTTCCCTGAGCTTCCACTTTTTATAATCATCATCGGTGAAGACAGGAGTTATCTTCTTAAAGGCTCCGTTCCTGTTTGAATATTTCACATCGTTCACAGTAAGTCGCAACGAGCTGATATCTCTCTTTCCGATACGGAAGCTGCCGTTTGAAACACCCTTGTAGGCTCCCTTCCCCGTAACCGTAACAAAAGCCTGCCCGGGGCCTTTATTATTCTGGTATTTCACCATATAATCGCTTCCGGACTCCAGTATCCTCCCGTTATATTCGACGATAATCCCGGGAGCTGCTCCCGATGCCGAAAAAGCAACCTCTCCCTTTTCGTTGATGCTGCTTTCGTCGATCCTTACCACCGCTTTTCCCGTTATATCGTATTTCCCCGTGATCGAAAAGCTGACGCTCCTCTCTCCGATCAGACTGTTTCCATTTCCTACAAAGGTAATTCTGTGATCTCCGATATCGGTATGCGGGTCCTCGTAGAAAACGAAATAATCCTCTCCCTCCTTCAGCGTCTCGCCTTCATAGCTCAGACTGTACTCCGGTACCTGTTCCTTCCCGGAATAACCCAGCTTTGTTCCCTTTGCGCGGATCTGTACATCATTCATGACCCTTCTGTTTTCGATCGTGACCGTCGTTTGGGCCGAACCGGTAAAGGTCCCGGCAGCTCCCGGCGCAACAGATATACTGTAGCTTCCGGGGTCCTGATAAGCGTTCCCGTCCGTCTTTTCATCTGAATACTCAAAGCTCAGATCATTCGCCTTACAGGTGATTTTTTTGCCGTCCAGATAGATCTCCGGCTTCGGTTTCTGTATCCTGCCGCTTTTATAGGAGACTGTTACCGGCTTGATCTCCACATCGGAAAGAGCGATCTTGTTGATTTTGAAAGTCAATGGGAAAGTTCCGGAAAGGTTCCCTTTAAACTTTAAGAGAAGCGCTGCGGTCCCGACCTTCACGTTGTTCGTATAGGAAATCGTATAGTCCCTGCCTTTTTTAAGGGTCTCTTCCCCGAAATGGACGATCGGATCCGGTTTTATCGCGGCCCCGGTATAGGTATAGCCCTCCTTCATACCCTCCAGCCAGATCCCCTGCTTTCCCGTAAGGACAAATTCAGCGTCTATGGTATGATCCTCGTCGATATCCCTGAACAGAAATGAGCTTACGGCTCCGACGCTTTCTCCGTCCACATATACGTCTCTTATAGAATAGCCTTCATCCGGAACAATGGCAAATGCCTGATTGCTTCCGACGACTACGGTATTTTCTCCAGGCGGAGTTATGATACCCCCCGCTTCGGCGGTTGCTGTAATTTTCCTTGTAAGGATGCTCTCGCCTTCCACTGACATGGACAGGACCTGACAGTTATTCAGGCTGATCTCACCCATACTCTGAGAGATCTCAAGCGTCTCTCCCAGGCCTCTTCCCGATATTTCTACCTCATCCTTGTCCCAGGCAAAGGAAGAAAGCAGCGTAACGCTGTAGGTATCCCCTTTGGATGCGGGAATACTGATCATATTCAGATTTTCACTGTCATCCACGGCAAATATAACTCTGTCAGCGCTTGTCACTGCCTCGGCTCCCAGGTTCGTATCTATTACGGATACCGAAAAGTCCCTGATACGCTTATCATTATTGACCACCGTATAGGCATCAATCGGAAGAGAGAGCGTTACAGAGCTTCCCTCCTCGCTGGAAGATAACGACGTGCCAAGGATCAGATCATCCTCCACGATAGATATATTATTATCTCTCGCGGCCAGCTTTCCGTTCTCCAGGCTTGCTACAGGCCTGTCATTCCCGTCATAGATCGTAAGAGACAGGGAGTTAAACGTCGCAATGTTAATATTTTCCTCAAGCCTTCCCCGATCCCTCCATACCTCTTCTATAATACCGTAGGGAATAAAGCTGATCGAGCTCTCCGGGTCTCCATCGCCCCAGACTCCGTAAACTCCTCCCATATCATAGCTCCACCCTGTATAGTTACCGTTACCATCCTTCGTAAGACTCAGATAGCAGCCTTCCTTCGGGTGATTGCTGTCATAGATAAGAATACGGTCCTCTGCAGCGTTTACAGCTTCGAGGCCGTACGCGAGAATAGCATGACCTCCCATCTGGTATACCGCAAGGATCACCGGTCTGTTTTTCTCAGCCTCCTCTCTTACAGTTTGTCCGAGGCTGTTCAGATCCGCGTTCCCTGAGGTAAGATTAACGGTATATACCCGGTTTTTCTTTATTTCCTCTTTGACCAGTCTGGATTTCTGAGATATTTGAAGCGCTTCTATAAATTCTGTCACGGAAAATCCATAGGAGGAAGAAATGTCTCCTGTTTTAAGCTCCCCTATTCCTGCAGCCTGTTCGGAGAAGGACGGAACGTTGATCTGATTTTCTGTATCAAAAAGAAGCGAGGAGGTAGCGGAAAAGCCAAAGCAGTTTCCGCCCCAGGGATTCTGTGTCTTAAAGTAGCTTCTCGCCTTTGTATTATCACCGAAAATATAAATATATCTTTCTTCGGGAATCTTATAGCCCCGCTCATACCCGAAGGAGGCGAGGGTATTGTCAAAACTGTAGGAAAGCGCCTCCTCGCTCAGCTTATCTGTCTCTGTTTTTTGGGAGCCGTCAAGGATCCGGAAGGTCTTTCTTATCTCTCCGCTGTAATTTCCTATTCCCGAGATCACAACTACAGCCTCGCCGATCTCACGATTATTCAGGAAAAACGCGTAATAATCAGTTCCCTCTGTAAGCCTTCTCCCGTAGTAGCTCACACTTACCTCCGGCTGCTTTTCCTCTCCGTCGTAAGTAAACTCCGTCTGGGAGAGAAGAACGACCGCCGGAGAAATATCTATGTCCGTGATCCCGCCGTCGCTGTAGGTTTTCCAGGTAAGGATCCCGCCATAATTCGGATACCCGGCAGGCATTTTATCCTCTGTCCAGTTTTCCTTATCGGATTTTGGATAATAAACATCGGCTGTTATTTTATCATAGAAGGCATTCTGGGAGATACTCGGCCTCTCTCCGCGGAAATATATCTCGCATAGACCGGTACACCCGTAAAAAACACAACCCTCCAGGCTTCGCAGGGTATCAGGGAACACGATCTTCGACAGAGCGGTACAGGAGAAAAAAGCTCCGTTCAGACTCCGGACCTGATTCAGATCGACATCGGTAAGGGCGTTACAGCCCGAAATACCGTCACTTTCAATTCTTCTTACGGAATCGGAAAGCTTCAGGGAAACAAGCTCTGTACAGAAATTAAAAGCATTCGAGCCTATGGTCGTTACTCCATCCGCTACCGTACAGGCTTCCTCTCCTCTTCCCGCAGGGTAATAGATGAGAGTGGCTTTGTTATAGCTGTATACAATCCCATCCTCAGATATCAGAGCAGGGTTTTGCGCACTAACGTTTACCTCACGCAAGGACGTGCAGTGCGTAAAATCCTTACCGCTTAAATCCACACCATTCCTTCCGATATATACTTTTTTCAGAGAATCACAGTATCCGAATATTCCGGAAGAGCTGCCTGAATGATGAAGCTCCGTTTCGTCCGGAACAGAAAGCTCCGTCAGATTGCTGCATCCATAGAAAGCACCCGCCTCTATACTTTTTAAGCTGTCGGGAAGTCTTAATTCCGAGATCGCGCACCATTTAAAGGCATCCTGACCGATCTCGTTTAAACCCTCCCCAAAATTTACCTCCTTTAAAAGCATATCATTCGCGAAAGCACCCTTACCGATCGAGGCAACGGTCCCCATTTCCACGGATGTAAGCGCTCTGCACCACTGAAACGCATAGTCACCTATGCTTGTGACACCGGGCGCGATAACGATCTTCTTAATATTCTCATTGCTGTTAAACGGAGAAAGCATTCCGATCCCGGCGGAATTCTTATCCTTGTAATCATACATCCGCCCTATGCCGGTAATCGTTACTGTTCCAAGGTCATCGAGCGTCCACGTAAGATCATTTCCGCATATTCCGCCGGTTTCAGCTCCGTAAGCTTCTATAGCCTCGTTTTCCTGTTTGGCGCCGGGCAGAGCATCTTCGCCTTCTAAGGTGACGGCTGCGGGATCTGATGCTTCCTGTGAGCTCAGATACCGCGACGTTGCGTAAACAGGAGCTGAAGGCAAAAAAGACCCCGCAAGCGCAAGGGTCATTAATACACACAGACTTTTTCTGATGCAGGGTCTCATAAAATCCTCCGTTTAAAATACAAACACCGCCGCGCCGTACTCCGACAACGGATACGCGATGGAATAGGGCTGTCCGTCCCAGGGGATCGCCTCCGCCGTATAGACCGTCTTCTCCCTGGCCATTCCCTTTCCTCCGAACCGCTCCTCATTGCTGTCCAACAGCAGCTTATACCTCTTCTTCTCCGGCACGCCGACCCGGTACTCATCCCGGACGATCGGCGTAAAGTTCATAACGAACAACAGGCTGTTCTTCTTATTCGCCGCCCTCCGGACAAAGCTGTAGATACTCTTGTAGGTATCGTCGGCATTGATCCACATAAAACCATCCGGCTCATTATCCAGCTCATACATCGCCGGATACTTGTTATAGATCGCAAGAAGCTCCCGAACATAAGCCTGCATCCCCTGATGCAGCCCGTCCTCGCCGCCAAGCAGCGACCAGTCCAGCTCCCTCTCCTCACTCCACTCGGAATCCTGGGCGAACTCCTGTCCCATAAACAGCAGCTTCTTCCCGGCGTGTCCCATCATATAGGTATAGCCGACCCGGAGATTCGCGAATTTATCGATGTAAAATCCAGGCATTTTATTTAACATTGAACATTTCAGATGGACCACTTCATCATGGGAAAGCACGAGAATATACCGCTCCGAATAATTATAGCTCATAGCAAAGGTCATCTTATAGTGGTTATCCCTGCGAAAGATCGGATCCAGCTTCATATAATCACAGAAGTCGTGCATCCAGCCCATATTCCACTTAAAGGTAAAGCCAAGTCCGTCGTTCTCGGGAATATCCGTCACCTTCGGCCAGGCTGTCGATTCCTCGGCGATCATCATAGCGCCCGGAAATACCCCTTTGATATAGGAATTCAGGTGCTTGAAGAACTCGATCGCCTCCAGATTCTTGTTCTCGCCGTATTTATTCGGGATCCACTGCCCATCCTGCTTGCCGTAATCCAGATAGAGCATCGAAGCGACCGCGTCCACCCTCAGGCCGTCGATATGAAACTCCTTCAGCCAGTAGATCGCGTTTGCGATCAGGAAATTCTTGACCTCATATTTTCCATAGTCAAAGATCTTGGTCCCCCAGTCGGGATGCTCTCCCTTTCTGGGATCCGCGTATTCAAACAGAGCGCTTCCGTCGAAATTCGCCAGCCCATGCGCGTCCTTAGGGAAGTGCGCGGGTACCCAGTCGAGGATCACACCGATATTGTTCTTATGCAGCTTGTTGACCATATAGCTGAAATCCTCCGGCGTACCGTAGCGCGAGGTCGGCGCGTAATAGCCGGTGACCTGATAGCCCCAGGACCCGTCGAAGGGATGCTCGGCGATCCCGATCAGCTCGATATGGGTATAGTGCATATCCAAAAGGTATTCCGTGATCCGGTCGGCAAATTCCCGATAGGTATAAAAGCCCTCGTCATCTCTGAAGGGATGGCGCATCCACGAGCCGATATGACACTCATAGATCGCGATCGGCGCTTTCTTCAGATCTGTCTTCTCCCGCTTTTTCATCCACGCCTGATCCGACCATGACAGTTTTGAGATATCCGTAGTAACAGAAGCGGTTCCAGGACGAAGCTCGCAGTAATTCGCAAACGGATCTGCCTTGTAATGATACTCACCCTGCTTGTCAACGATCAGATACTTATAGAGCTCTCCGCCCGTAAGCCCCGGAACAAAGCAGTCATACACCCCAAGCGGCTCCCGCCTCGTCATAAACAAGGCGTTTTCATCCCAGCCGTTAAAGCTGCCGATCAGCCGGACTTCCTGAGCGTTCGGCGCCCAGACGGCGAAATAATAGCCGCTCTGCCCATCCTTCTCCGCAGGGTGCGAACCCAGCTTTTTGTAGATATCATAGTGGGTCCCGCCTCCGAAATAATACATATCCAAATCTGTAACAAACGGGCTGTTATTCTCCTGCTCCGTCTTCTTTTCCGCAACCTTTCCTGTCGCCATATTCGTCGTCCTCAACTTTCCGCTTTACCCTTTTTGCTTTTCTGCTTCTTCTGTCTCTTCTGCAGCTTCTCCTGCTTCTTTTCGTCCAGAAGAAAATCCTTTTCTCTTATTATAATATTGTCGTCATCGTCATAGCGCTTGGAAACAAGTACATCCATCAGATGCCCGATGGACATTTTATCTACGTGGATGATCGCCAGATCGATCAGCTCCTTGATATCCTCAACGGTCACTCTGTGATCCAGTGTCTGAAGCTCACCGATCCTTGTATACAGAGCGAGGATCCCCATCTCGTCGATGCTGTGCTCCCGCTCCCTGGCGTAGCCCCGCGCGTAAGCCACGAGATCGTCGTTTGTAAATTCTTCAATATTGATCCTCGCATTGAAGGCCGGATCAAACATCGTCGGATTCGTTTCAAGCAGCCGTTCAATCGGTTCCGCGTCGCCCTCCAGTATGATCAGCACGGAGCCTACCTCTTTTGCAAGGCTCTGGGTAATGATCGTCAGGGCCGCTGCCGAAAGCCCTCCTGCGTTTTCCACGATCAGAGCGCCGTTATTCAGCTTTCGAAGCGTTGACGGAATATTTTTCTTATTCAGCGCCTCTCCGGAGATCTTGGCTACCTTTCCCATAAAGGAGGAATCCCTTGCCTGCATCGCCTTGACCAGATCGATCGACATGGCCTTTCGGCAGGTGACCTCGTCTCCCACAACGACGATATTGCCGATATCCGCCTGCATACTCATACTGTCAATGACATCCACGAGCTGTGCCTTGACATTTTCGATCCCGTCGTAGCGTCCGAACAGCTTATACTCGTATTCATCAAAGTCACGGCGGCTCTTTCTGGCTTCCTCCAGTACCATATAGCTCGGATGCTTCATCCGCCCGTTTTCATCATAATTTGAAGGAAGCTGCTCAGCTTTTTCAGCGTTCAGCGCCTGTTCCGCCAGGGCATTGTATTCCGCGATCTCCTCGATGGGAAGATTGCTGGTTTTAATGATATCGTCGACCTCATCCGGCTGCTCGATATCTTCGATCTCTTCGACCTCACCGTAATCCTCCAGCTCATAGCTGAAGGACGGCTGATCTTCCTCAGGAACTTCTGTTTCGGTTTCCTCCGTCTCTGCTCCGGTCGTAATTTCCGGATCCGCCTCTGTTTCAGCTTCTTCTCCGGTCGCGTTCGTTCCTTCTTCTATGGCTTCCGGTGTCTCTCCAGCCTGATTTTCGGCCATAATCTCAGCTACCGCGCTAAGATCGATCCCCGGCGACTCCTCCAGAACGCTCACCGATACATTAGTCTCTTCGGAGGCTGTCCCGGTCGCGCTCCAATCCGCAATGACTCCGGACAGCTGACTTTCCATATCCTCCGTATTTTCGAACCGGTTCTTTCGGTTTCGCAGGATCTCTTCGATATCGATCTGCCCGGTGATCTGCTTCTCGACCATATCGACATCCGGGATACTTATACGAAGCTGCCCGTTGTACTCCTGACCGAGCATCGAGTCATATTTTTTCTGGATATCGTTGATCCTCCGCCGGATCTCCTCCTCCGGATCGTAAACGGGCTTCTCCTGGCTTTCTTCCGGTTCCGTCGCTTTGTCTGCCGGCTCTGTATCGGCCTCCTTTTCGGTCCCGGTCGCTTCCTCGGTTCCTTCTATATTATCTTCTTCTGCTTCGGTTCCTTCTGATTCCCCAGCCCCGTCCGACTCTGTCTCTTCCGGCTCCGCTGCTTCTTCTGCCGGCTCTGTATCGGTTTCTGTTTCAGTCCCGGCTGCTTCCTCGGCTCCTTCTATATTATCTTCTTCTGCTCCGGTTTCTTCCGACTCCGCGGCTTCGTCTGCCTCAGTCTCTTCCGGCTCCGTTTCTTCGTCTGCCGGCTCTGTATCGGTTTCTGCTTCGGTCCCGGTCGCTTCCTCGGTTCCTTCTATATTATCTTCTTCCGCTCCTGTTTCTTCCGACTCCGCGGCTTCGTCTGCCCCGGTTTCTGCTTCTATCGCCTCCGTCTCGAGAGCTTCAGCTTCTGCTTCTCCGTCAGCTTCTGCTCCCTGCTCTTCGTCCACGGCTTCTTCCGTTTCTATTTCGACGGCCTCCGCCTCGATATCCGCACCGGAGTCCTCCATTCCCAGCGCGTTCCCTACTTCCTCGGTTACGACTCCTGCCAAAGCCTTAAAGCCCATGACCGGCTCTCCGCCGTCAGAAGGAGCTTCATATTGCGGTGCCTGTAACTCGGGCTCCTGACCTTGGTCATATTGCGGGGCCTGCGACTCGAACCCCTGACCTTGGTCATATTGCGAAGCCTGCGACTCGGGCTCCTGACTTTGGTCATATTGCGGGGCTTGCGGCGCGATATAGGTTTGCATGAATTGCTGCATATAATTCGCGTTTGCGTCGAAGACAAACTCCTGCGTCTTCTCGGGAACGCCGGACTCTACCTGCGTCGCCGTCATCCCCGGCATACCATAAGCAGCTTCTTCTCCCAAAAGCTCGCCCGTCTGGATCTGACCTGTATTGATGACATCCAGCTCACCGGTTTGTAATGCACCCGCATTGATCTGGCCGGTATTAATAACATCCAATTCACCGGTTCGCAGCGCGCCTGTATTGATCTGGCCGGTATTTATGACATCCAATTCACCGGTTCGCAGCGCGCCTGTATTGATCTGACCGGTATCAATCACGTCCAGTTCACCCGTTCGCAAGCTCCCCGTATTGATTCGCCCCGTATCGATTACATTCAGCTCACCCGTTCCCAGTCCCATAGGCGTATCGTCAGCTCCGGAGGCATTAAGATACGCTTCCATGCTCTGCTGGAGTTCTGCCTGAAGGTTCTGGGTACTGAAGCGATCCGAGCTGTCGGGAACAAGCGGCGTACTTTCGATCCCGCTCTGGGCAGGAGCATAGCCTCCCTGGGCATAGCCGCCGTACATATTCTGACCGGTAGAATAAGCCCCCTGTGCCTGTTCAGGATCCGGCCCCTGCGTACCTCCCTGTATTCCGGAAGTTCCCGCCTGCTGCCCTATAGAATACGGAGCATTTGCCGCCCCGGGCTGTCCGGCTGTATCTACCGGGCCGGTGGCCTGCGGCTGATAATAGCTGTTCTGGTAGCCGGCAGACGCTTTCCCTGCCGCATCGTATTTCTGCTGCTGATCTCTGGATAGATGGGCATGCTGCTGCTTGAGCTCCATCGCCTTCTTGACATACTTGCCCTCACCAAACCAGAGGATCAGTTCATCACATTCGTCTACGCATCTGGTCTCCTGACCGGTCCTGTGATACAGAAGGGCCAGCTCATACGCCCAGCGCTCCCTGTAATCCCGCTTTTTGAATTCTTCCAGGACCTTGATCCTCTCATCAACAGCAACATCCTGGGCTTCATATATTTTATACAATAAAATATAGCTGCCGGTATCTCCGGGAGCTAAACGTACAAATTCCTTATAATATTCTACTGCCTGAACGATATCGTTCATTTTCAGGGCAAGCTCGCACAAAGCATAGACGATCATCCTGCCCTTGGGATAGCGGTCATAAGCCAGCAGAAGAATATCTCTGCTTTCCTCGTATCGTTTATTGACCTTATAGATCTCGCTGACCGTACAGAGCATCGATACGCTCTTGACCCGCCGCCAGTCGATCTTATCGGCGATCTCCATAGCCTCCGCGTATTTCTTCTCCGCGATAAAATTCTTGATCTGGTCAGCACAGACCTGATATTCGTACTTATCCACTGACTTTCTCCCCTGGTTATACTGCCCTGTCGTATCTGCTCAGGTTTTAGGGCAAATACGCTCTATCGCATACAACATCTAGTATAGTAGTTTAGCATAGACCCACAAGAATGTCAAAAAAATGGCAGAATTTCGTATTTTTATTTCTTGTTTTATTTCTTGACTTGTTCGTCTGAATACAAATTGACATCCTATTTTCTAGGACTTATACTATCGTAAACGAATTAAATAAATTCGTTTACGATAATAATCGATGCGCACGATTGCGGTAAGGAAGGCGCTTTCAGCGCTCCGCAATCGGCGCAATAGGAAACGAATAAATTCGTTTCCTATAATTCTATGATACGTACTTTTATAGAAACAGAAATATTTACCAGGTAGAAAAACAATGAGCAAATTATACGATGACTTGATGACAGGCTTTAATGAGATCCTGGAAGCTCAGAAAACCGGGAAAACTATGAAAAGCACCACTATTATTATTCCGGATGTGAAGAAATATAATAATATGGAGATACGAAAAATCCGTGCAAAAACAGGGATGACACAAGCAGTATTTGCTTCCTATATGGGTGTATCTAAAAAAACAGTGGAAGCTTGGGAACGAGGAGTCAATCACCCAACCGGACCTGCCTGCCGCCTTTTATCCATTCTGGATACAGGTGAAATAATTAAGATTTCGTGATGACAAAACATTCCTTTATATTCATATTTTCAATCACTGTGGCACTTTTTTTCTGGCGCTCCCATGCAGGAAAGCCTATGGCAGTCTACCTTCGCGAGATGGAGAAAATAAACGTCGATGCGACGGCCGAAGGCTTTGAAAACACAAGCGCCTTAACGGAAAATATAGTAAGCGGTGCCTTGAATGACTACGACTCCTTCAATATCCTAACCTGTATCCGACAGCTCGGGAATCGATGGTTTTTAGTGGACTGCTATCACGACCAGATCCTCTACAGCGACGATCCGAAAACTCCCGTGCAGGAATGGCGGGTTATGACAAGGGCGATCACCAGAGGACATACCATCGACTTTGACGGGGAGTTCTATCTGGCTGACGATACAAATAACAATCGTGTTCTGGTTTTTAGAGAAACAAACGAACAATTCGAGCTGAACGGTCAATTTTCAGAGATCGGGATTCTCCCCCATTTTGTCGTATATGATGAACGCACTGAACGCTTTTTCGTACTTAGCTCGATGACAGGGGAGCTGTACGTTTTTGCCAATACCCGCGTACTGAGCAATATCAGGCAAAACTCCTCCAAAAATAATATGAATAGTGCATCTTTCGAAAATATCTATGCTTCCGCAGGGGCTGAAGCCGGAACACAGATATCCGATAAAGAAGCCCATAAGATCGTTCTGGAAAGAATATTATACATTGAAGAGCTGAACGGAAGCTACGTCCGCTCCTTTACAATCGCCGGCGAAAACGTCTATTTTGTTTCGGGAAACGGGAACGTGATCCTGGCGAGACTTCCGGAGTTCTCTGAAAACGGAACCTTAGAAAACCTGCCGGATAGTACGGAACTCGAAATTCTTGAGCGTTACCCGGTGAGCGACGATATCGCGGGTATGGTACAGCTTGAAAAGATCGGAGACTACTTCTATATCACAGTTTCCACCAACGCGGATTTCGATCAGGACTACGCGACGATCCTCAGAACAAAGGATTTGAACTCACTTAAGGACTATCATAAGAATACTTCCGTTTTGGCAGTAAACGAAGGAGAAAGCCCTGTTTGTGAAGACATCTATAGCCTTTTCATCGGCGGCGGTACTCCGTACTATATCGGAAGTGCTGACAGTCACTTCTATCTGACGGAGCATCGCCTTGCAGGTCACGCGCTCTGGCAGTTCGATGTACAAAATGATGAGATCACTGATATCGAGGCGATCCAGTAAACTATTTCCACTTACCATTGATCTTACGATCAGTTTTGCAGATATTTCTCCGCCTCCCCCGGTTCTTTCCCTGCTGTATTCCGTTTTCAAAGGAATCCTCCCTGATCGCAGCTTCTCATCATAAGCCAACCTGCTGTACATAATTACTGCCTCCCGGTGCTTCTGCAAAAATATCTTTAATACGTCATCTTGTATACACCGGTACTCCCTCGTTCTCGAGCGTATTTACCGTGATCTCTTCTTCATCCGTATATGCCGTCCCGTTGACAGCATTATACAACGAAAGCAACTCCTTCTTGTCATTGAACAGCATCGCAAAAATACTTGATCGGTATTCTCGATTGTAATTCATAGCAATTCTCTTTCTCGCTGGAGAATTGTTAAGCGCTCTTCAGATTCGCGGATTTGAAATAGTCTCCTCCGCACAGGCAGCGATCAGGGCGATGATCAGGTTACGTTTTACGGGAGGCAGTCGCTTCAATGCTTCAATCGTTTCCCGGTAGAAGGGATCTTCTGCATTCTCTGTTTTCTCTATTTCCTCTACTTTTCTCATTTCCTCAACGTTACCATTCACGGGTTAGCCGAATGCGGTTCTTTAATATCTAAACAACCAAAGAGATGATAACGCTATAGAAAATAGTGATTAATTTAAATTTAATCACTATTTTCTATTGACAAACCCTCCAGAATAGTGTATAATGTA
>JAFSXN010000157.1 GCA_017444015.1 Lachnospiraceae bacterium
ATATGGAAAGACCTGATAACATGGAAAAAAATGGGTTGGAAGACCGTTCAGATATAAGAGCTGAGATATATGGTCGCTATGCAGAGCGCAGGGATAAGCTTGGCTATAAGAATGCCCAGGTAGCGAGGCTTGCGGGGATCGGGCAGTATGACCTTACGAAGTGGAAGAAGGGGGAGTATATGCCGGGAGCGAAGAAGCTCCTTGCGATCTGTGAGGTCCTTGGGATCGATCTGAAGTGGCTTTTGACCGGGGAGGGAACGGAGTACAAGGATGGAGCCGTCGCCCAAAGAAAAGGTTTGCAAAACGACCCACGCAGCATCCAGCAAAAGAGGATCGCAAGGTCTGAAGCAGAGAAAATCGAGAACGTAGAAATAGAAGAAGCAGGGCAAGTCGAGAAAACAGAAGATCCCTTCTATCGGGAAACGATCGAAGCGCTGAAGCAGCTTTCTCCCGTGAAGCGGAATCTGATCATCGCTCTGATCGCAGCCTGTGCGGAAGATGATTAAGGTTAGGCAACGTAAGTAAAGGGATATTCGAAGATTTTCTGTATTGCAAATCCCCCAAGAAAGTATATATTGAGGAAGTAATTGATCGATGCATCCAAGAAGGGATTTTGACGGATTTTCTGATCAAGTACAGGGAGGCGGTAATCATGTACAGCAGGTTGGCCTATGATGAAGAGGCGCATATGGCGGCGATCCGGGAGGATAGCTATAGCGATGGCTATGGAACTGGATATGACAGTGGACAAATGGATAAAACAATAGATGCTGCAAAAAAGCTGATGAGGAATCTGAAGCTGACAGGGCTGGAAGCGTTAGAGTTCCTGGAGCTACGATTGTGAGTCTGATTGATCGACAATGAAAAATGTTGACCTGTATGGATAATTGATTTAAAATTTTTATATAAATTTGTAAATTATATTTAGAAGCAGGGCGGCTATGAAGGTAAATATCAAGCAGATAAGCGAATTGACGGGATTTTCGCCCGCTACGGTGTCTAACGCGCTGAACCATAAACGGGGAGTCAATAAGGAAACGGCGGAGACGATCTTTAAGGTTGCCAGGGAGCTCGGGTATATCACCGATACCGGCATCAGTAAGATCAAGTTCGTGATGTACCGCAGAAACGGTCAGGTCATCAACGATACGCCGTTTTTTACGTTGATGATCAATGGCGTGGAGCGGGCCTGTATGGATGCGGGCTATGAGATGATGATGGTCCATCTGGACCGGTTCTCGGCGGATTACGCGGAGCAGGCGGAGGCTCTGATCAATGACAGTACCTCGGCGCTTGTGCTTCTGGGGACCGAGGTGATCGGTGAAGATCTGAAGCTGTTTGCCGATATCAAATCGCCCATGATCACTTTGGATTATTTCAGCCCGGATATGAAGTTTGACGGGGTCGCGATCAACAATGAGGACTCCTTTTTCCTTGCGACGAAGTACCTGATTGATATGGGGCATACGAATATCGGTTATCTGAGCGGGAAGTTCAGGATCCGCGCGTTCCGTTTGAGAAACCGCGGCTACCAGAAGGCGATGAACGGCGCGGGGCTGAATATTTTGCCCGAGTTTCGTGTCCCGCTTTCTACGACGATGGAGGATGCCTATCAGGATATGAAGGCATATCTTGCCACAAGTCCGAAGCTGCCGACCGCGTATATCGCGGATAATGATATGATTGCGCTTGGGGCGATGCGGGCGCTGCAGGAGAGCCATATCCGGATCCCGGAGGATGTTTCGATCATTGGTTTCGACGACCTGCCCTACAGCGAGATCTGCTCCCCGAGGCTTACCTCCATCCGGGTCCCGAAGCAGGAGATGGGAAGGATGGCGGTGGAGCGGCTGATCACGGTGTTGAATAATGACAACGGGATCAAGACCAAGATCGAGGTGAGTACGGAATTCATAATAAGAGATTCTGTAAAACGGATCAAGCTGATACGATAAGAAACGCGCTTATCTCATTTTTAAAATTTTATATAAATTTTTACATAAAACTTTATGTAAAAATCTAAGCCCTGTTTTGGCAGAAATGCGATAAAATGGGGCTTTTTTCATATCCTGCCATAAAATATCTACAAAAACAGAATAGCTTCTTTGGTAAAACTATCTAAAATTTCAAACCTGTTCTTGCGCTGAAAACAACAAATGTTATAATAAACTCATCTAAAATTTTTTTAGTATTCTTTAAGGAGGAAAACAATGAAAAGAAGATTAGTAGCATTATTGGCAGTAATGGCACTCGGCACCACAATGTTGGCCGGCTGCGCGGCAACTCCCGCTCCTGCGACGAGCGCGCCGGCAGCTGCCGAAGAGGCGGCTCCTGCAGAGGAAGCGGCTCCCGCGGAAGAAGTGGCGGCGGAAGAGGCAGCTCCTGCGGAAGAAGCGGCGGCGGATGTACTTCCCGGCGGCGGCTCCAACATTATGTATGTTATCACTCCTTCTACCAGCAACCCCGCTTTCAAGGCAGAGGTTGACAACGCGGTAGCTAAGGCTGAGGAGCTTGGCTATGAGACGAAGGCCGTTTCTCACGATGATGACCCGACAAAGCAGACCGAGCTTTTCGACGCGGCTATTGCTGATAAGGCAGCGGCTATCATCTGCGACAACGCAGGTGCTGACGCTACGATCGAGGCTGTTAAGAAGGCTAAGGACGCTGGGATCCCCTGCTTCTTAATCGACCGTGAGATCACCGAGGACGGTGTTGCTATCGCTCAGATCATCGCTGACAACAACCAGGGTGCGGCAGCTATCGCTGAAGCATGGGTTGAGGCAATGGGTGAGAAGGGTAAGTACGTTGAGCTTCTCGGAAAAGATTCCGATACCAACGCTCACGTAAGAACCGAGGCTTTCCATTCTGTAATCGATCAGTATCCGGATTTCGAAATGTTAGAGCAGCAGACAGCTAACTGGGAGCAGACCGAGGCTTATGAGAAGATGGATGCTCTGATCCAGGCTCATCCCGACATCGAAGGTGTTATCTGCGGTAACGACACGATGCTTCAGGGTGCCTGCGCAGCTTTGAAGGATCACGGAATGAACGTTCCGGCGATCGGTGTTGACGGCTCTGACGAGGCGGTAGCTCTGATCAAGTCCGGTGAAGCTACCGGTACGGCTCTTCAGCAGTTCGCTGTTATCGCTCAGACTGCTGTAGAAGAGGCTGACAAGTATCTCAAAGAGGGAACAACGGGACAGGATGAGAGACAGCTGATCCCTTGTATCGCTATTACAGCTGAGAATGCTGACAATCTTTCCGGGTTTGTTTACACGGAATAATCTTTTGTCCGGTCAGCCGCTCGCAGACTTGCGAGTGGCGTACCAATACAGTATCGGAGCCATGAGCCGGGCGCATTTTCAATGCGTAGCCGCGCCCGGCTCGTAACTGTTCAGGCTATGACTGAACAGTTATCAATAGTCTTGGCTCAAGATAAAAAGCAATGTATGGGCGGAAGTCGGACTTCCGCCCATTATTTTGGCAGGAACTCCTGCTCGATTGAAGAGGAATCGAAACTATGAAGAAAAAAACAGCAGCTTTGACATTGGGTTTAATGATCGGCGCTTCTGTACTGACCGGATGTAAAATAGCAACTGTTATTCCAATCGGTACGGAGAGTGAATATACGGGCGCTACCAAGTTTGACGCGAGTGCCGGGGGAGATTCCCTCTGGACGGATCAGATGGTGCCCGAAATAACGGAGAAAGCAGTGGATCTTACGGAGCTTCTTAACAGCTCGGGCGGAGATCTTTTCAGCGATACGGCTTCCGCGCAGGCGGCGAAGGTCCCGACGGACTCCTCGGCGGCAGCGAGCAAGTCGATCATATATGCGGTAAAGGGTACGGGTACGGTGACAGAGGTCGTGAGCAAGGCGGTGAGCGAGGAAGCCTCCAGCAAGGGCTATCTTCTGCTCAAGCTCGACGGCTATGACGGGGAGGACGTGATCAAGATCGCGGTCGGTCCTGTTAATATGGATACGTCGCTTCGGGATGCCGTGGACTTTATGGATATCAATAATTACAACGGTCAGAAGGTTACGACAAACGAATGGGCGCAGGTGGCGAGCAACATCAATTCCATGGTGCAGGATTACGTCATCGCGAATATCGACCTGACAGCCGTGCAGGATCAGACGGTTAGCTTTGTCGGCGCTTTCTCGATCAGCTCTACAAAGAAGGACGAGCTGTTCATTACGCCGGTATCGTTGGAGATTAACTGATTGGGAGGAAGAATATGAGCAATCCGGATGTTTTCCTGCACGCTGAGAAAATAAAGAAGGTTTATCCGGGAACCCTGGCTCTGGATGACGTTTCCTTTGATCTTTTGAAGGGAAAGGTCAACGTCCTGATCGGGGAAAACGGCGCGGGAAAGTCGACTTTGATGAAGATGATAGCGGGCATCGAGCAGCCGACGAGCGGCGCGATGTATATCGGAGACGAGGAGGTCCACTTTAAGGATACGACGGATGCCAGAAAAAAGGGCATCGGGATCATCCATCAGGAGCTGAGCCTCTTTCCGAACCTGAATGTCTATCAGAACATCTATATGAATAAGGAAAAAACAAAGGGCTTTGTTCTGGATAACGCAAAGCATATCGAGGGAGCAAAACGGGTCCTGGAGCGGCTTCAGCATCCCATCGATCCGAATGAGAGGGTCGGAGGCCTGAGGGTCGGTCAGCAGCAGATGATCGAGATCGCGAGAAATCTTGTGGACGACGATCTCAAGGTTCTGATCATGGATGAGCCGACCTCTTCCCTTTCCGAGCAGGAGGTACAGATTCTCTTTAAGATCATGCGGGAGCTGACGGCGGAGGGACTGTCCATCGTCTATATCTCTCACCGTCTGGAGGAGATCATGGAGATCGGGGACCACGTGACCGTGCTGCGGGACGGAAAGTACGTAGCGGACGCGGATGTAAAGGATATCTCGATTCCCTGGATCGTCGAGAGGATGACCGGCGGCAAAAAGAATTATCCGAAGCGTGACAGAGAGGTGGACTGGAGTCAGATCGAGCCGGTGCTTCAGGTCAAGGATCTCTGCCTTCCCAAGCCGGGCGGAGGGTATCTGGTGGATCATGTCAGCTTTGAGCTGAAGAAGGGCGAGGTGCTTGGCATCTACGGACTTTTAGGAGCGGGACGGTCGGAGGTTTTCGAATGTATCATGGGTGTCCGGCCGGAGCACACCGGAACCATCGTAAAGAACGGAAAGCCCGTTGAGGTAAAGAATATTCCGCAGATGATCGACGAGGGCTTCGCTCTGATTCCTGAGGACCGGCAGGCGATGGGCCTGGTACAGACGCTGAGTGTTGAAAAGAATACGTCTCTTTCCGTTTTAAAGCGTTACCGCAAGGGCGGGATCTTCATTGATGAGAAGAGAGAGGACGAGATGGTCGATAAGGAGATCAAAGATATCCGGATCAAGGTGGCCAACAAGAAGCTTCCGATCCTTTCTCTTTCCGGCGGAAATCAGCAGAAGGTCGTTATCGGAAAGGGGATACTGACCGAGCCGCAGATCCTTCTGATGGATGAACCGAGCCGCGGTATCGATATCGGAGCCAAGACTGAGGTATTTGAGATCATAAACAAATACGCCCAGGAGGGACTTTCGATCATCGTTATCTCGTCGGAGTTGGAGGAGATCGTTGCCATCGCCGACCGGGTCATCGTTCTTTCGAACGGGATCAAGACAGGAGAGTTTTTCGGCGACGAGATTCAAAAGGACGCGTTGGTTCTTGCCTCCTACAAGGGGCATCACGCCAGACCGGCAAATACAGGGGAAGAGCAGGAGGTAGTTGAAAATGAAGAATAATTCCGGAAACAATAAATTGCTGATGACGCTGTTAAACGGGCGTACCTTCATCGTCTTGGTCATTCTGATGATCTATTTCAGCTTCGCGGCCAATAACTTTATGACGGTAAGCTCCTTATTGTCCGTTGCAAAGCACGTCGCACTGTACGGGATCTTAGCTGTCGGGATGACCTATGTAATAATAACAGGTGGCATCGATCTTTCGGTGGGTTCCGTCGCGGGCCTTGCGGGAATGTTAGTCGGCGGCTTTATCCAGGAGGGTCTGACCTTAAAGGCATTCGGCGTGACCGTTTATTTCAGCGTTCCGATGGTCGTTCTGATCACGGTGCTGTTAGGGGCTCTGATGGGGGCTTTAAACGGGATCATTATTACAAAGTTCAAGGTAGCGCCGTTTATCGCGACCTTAGGTACGATGTATATCTGGCGGGGCTTCGCGAATATCCGCAGCAACGGCGCGACCTATTCGAGTATTGCGGGCTATGAGGGACTTGGGAACCAGGGCATTGATTTCTTTGGATCGAATCTCGGAAATACACCGATCCCCTGCGGCGTTCTGATCCTGCTGATCATCGCGGTCTGCGCGGGTATCGTCCTTCGTAAGACACCCTTTGGCTGGCACGTCCTTGCGATCGGCGGAAATGAGAGGGCTTCGATCTTTTCTGGTATCAAGGCGGACCGGGTCAAGATCTGGGTTTACGCGTTTTCAGGCTTCTGCTCCGCAGTAGTCGGTATCATCGCTACGGCGCAGCTGATGTCAGGGTCTCCTAAGACCGGTGAGTCCTGGGAAATGAACGCGATTGCGGCGTCAGTCTTAGGCGGCACCTCCATGGCGGGCGGTATCGGAAATATCGGCGGGACTATCGTCGGCGCGTTCGTTATCGGCGTGATCAATGATGGTATGACGATGTGCGGCGTTACCGAGTTCTATCAGAAGGTTATCCGAGGGATCGTTATTATCATCGCGGTCATCATCGATCAGGTACAGAGGAATCTGCAGGCGAAGATGGCGCTTCAAGCCCGCAATGAAAGCAAATAATCAATAACAAATATATTAAAAAGGAGAAAAATATGGCCAGGATTAGATTAGGATATGTCCCCACAAGAAGAAGTATTTTCAGCGCGCCGGACGCGATCAAGTACAGAGGATTGACGGCGGATCGGATGCGGGAGCTGGGGATTGATTTTGTAGATATCACGGATATCAATGAGGAAGGGCTGCTGTACGACGACAATGATGTAGCGAAAGTCGAAGAGAAGTTTCGGAAAGAGGGAGTTGACGGCCTGTTCGTTGCCCACTGTAATTTCGGGACCGAATACGTCTGCGCGAGGCTCGCGAAGAGGATGAATCTTCCGGTTTTGATGTGGGGGCCGAGGGATGAACGGCCGGAGCCGGACGGAATGCGCCTGCGCGATTCCCAGTGCGGGATCTTCGCGACCGGCAAGGTTTTCAGGAGATTCCGGGTACCCTTTACCTATATGACAAACTGCCGCCTGACGGATCCTGAGTTCGAGCGGGGGATCAAGGACTTCCTCGCAGTCTGTAATGTCGTTAAAACCTTCAGGAATATACGGATCCTGCAGATCGGACCGAGACCCTTTGATTTCTGGAGTACGATGTGCAATGAGGGCGAGCTGTTAGAGAAATACAATATCCAGCTTTCCCCGATTCCGCTTCCCGAGCTTTCGGACGAGATCAGGAAAGCCAAGGCTGAAAAGACCGAGGTTGATGAGGTTATAAAATACTGTAAGGAAAATATGACCTGCGATATCGCGGACGACCTGCTGGAAAACGTAGCGGGACTGAAGGTCGCGATGAAACGTCTGGTTGCGAAATATGGCTGCAACGCGGTTGCGATTCAGTGCTGGAACGCGCTCCAGGGCGAGATTGGAATCATGCCCTGCGCTGCCAACGCCTTAATGAACGAGGAGGGGATCCCGGTGGTCTGCGAGACGGATATCCACGGAGCGATTTCCCAGCTGATTGCGGAAGCCGCGGCAATGAACGAGAGAAGAGTGATGTTTGCCGACTGGACAGTCAGACATCCGGACAACGAGAACGGAGAGCTGCTGCAGCACTGCGGGCCCTGGCCGATTTCTGTCGCGAAGGAAAAGCCGACGATCTGCGTACCGGTCGCTTTCCCGCAGAACGGAGCCATTTCCGCGGAAGCAAAGCACGGTCCGATGACGATCTGCCGCTTTGACGGAGACGAAGGAAACTACTCCCTTCTCCTCGGCCATGCGAAGGGGATCGACGGCCCCTGGACCAAGGGAACCTATGTCTGGATCGAGGTCGCGAACTTAAAGCGCCTGGAAGCCAAGGTCGTTGAAGGCCCCTATATCCATCACTGCGCAGCGATCCACGGCGATGTCCTCCCTGTAATTTACGAGGCTTGTAAATACATCGGAGTGACTCCTGATCTTTATGATCCGATCGAGGATAAGGTGAAAGCGTATTTACATGGTGAAGATGTTGTTTTTGATGAAGTTTAAGGAATGAGGTCGAAGGTCAGTATAAGTCCGACGCAGCGCTGAAAAATGTCGGTCCTCAGGTCGTGTTTTTTACGACCTTGGTACCGCTACATTTTTCCGCGAGCGAGAGCAACTGCGGAGGACTTCATATTGACTCTGAGACCGGATTATACTACAGGAGCAAACAATGGAAAACCTAAAGTCACTATCTTTTGAGTTAAGAAAGGACACCGTCGACATCATTATGGCAGGCAAGGGCGGCCACATCGGCGGCGACATGTCCTGTATGGATATCCTCATCGAGCTCTACTTCGAGCAGATGAACATAAGCCCCGAAAACCAGGACGACCCGGACAGGGATCGCTTCATTATGAGCAAAGGCCACTCCGTAGAATCCCTCTACGCCGTCCTTGCGAAAAAAGGCTTCTTTACGATAGAAGAAGTCAAAGAAAAATTCAGCAGATTCGGTTCCCAATTCATCGGCCATCCAAACAACAAGCTGCCCGGGATCGAAATGAACTCCGGATCCCTCGGACACGGGCTGCCGGTTGCCGTAGGAATGGCCCTTGCCGGGAAGATGGATAAGAAGCCCTATCGTGTATACACGCTGATGGGCGACGGCGAGTTGGCAGAGGGCTCGGTCTGGGAAGGCTTTATGTCCGGCGGGCATTATAAGCTCGACAACCTCTGCGCGATCATCGACTTAAACGGCTTGCAGATTTCCGGGACAACAGACGTAGTGATGAATCACAAGGAGATTGTCAAGCAGGTAGAGAGCTTCGGCTGGAACGTGATCGAAGCCGAGGGACACGACTTTGCTTCTCTGAAAAAGGCCTTTGAGGACGCGAAAGCCGTGAAGGGACAGCCCAGCTGCGTGATCGCGCATACGACCAAGGGCTTTGGAGCAGGGATTATGGAAAACAAGGCCGGCTGGCATCATCATCTGCCGACGGACGAGGAATACGCTGAGATCATAAAGGAGCTTGCGGCAAGGAAGGAAGCCGCGGAAAAGGAGGCAGCAAGGTGAATAAGATACCGAATCGAAAGGTGATCTGTGATGTTCTGATGGAAAGAGCAAAGCAGGATAAGGATATCGTCGTTCTCTGTTCCGATTCCAGAGGCAGCGCGTCGCTTGCCCCCTTCTTTGAGGCCTTCCCGGAGCAGTCGGTGGAGGTCGGGATCGCGGAGCAGGATCTTGTCAGTATCGCGGCGGGGCTTGCAGCCTGCGGAAAGAAGCCCTTTGCGGCCTCTCCCGCCAGCTTTATAACGACCAGAAGCTATGAGCAGTGCAAGGTGGACGTTGCTTACTCCCGGACCAACGTAAAGCTGATCGGCATCAGCGGCGGCGTAAGCTACGGCGCATTGGGGATGAGCCACCATTCGGCGCAGGATATCGCGGCCATGTCGGCGATCCCCGGAATGCGGGTCTATATCCCAAGCGACCGCTTCCAGACGGGCTGCCTGTTTGAAAAGTTAACAGATGACGGGACCTGCGCCTATATCCGGGTCGGGAGAAATCCGGTGGATGATGTATATACAGAGGAGAGCTGTCCCTTTGAAATGGACAAAGCGACCGTTTTAGGCGATACTTCTGCGGAGGTAGCGATCGTAGCCTGCGGCGAGATGGTAAGACCGTCGGTTGACGCGATGGAGCTTTTAAAGAAGGACGGGTTTACGGTCAAGGTTTTAGATATGTACTGCGTAAAGCCCTTGGACAGACAGGCAGTGATCGACGCGGCCAAGGACGCGAAGCTCATCGTTACCGTAGAAGAGCATTCGCCCTTCGGGGGCTTAGGCTCCATGGTTTCCCAGGTAGTTTCCGCTGAATGTCCGAAGAAGGTCATCAATCTGGCGCTTCCGGATACGCCGGTCATCACCGGGAATTCGAAGGAAGTATTTGACTATTACGGCTTAAACGGCGAGGGGATCGCAAAGACAGTACGCGAAGGACTGAAATAGCATCCGTTATTAATAAACCTTTGTTTTGGGGGAAAGAAAACAGATGGCAAAAAAATATATCATCGGGATCGATCAGAGTACGCAGGGAACAAAGGCGCTGCTTTTTGACGAGATCGGAAGCCTTGTAAAGCGCTTCGATCTGCCGCATGAGCAGAAGATCAGCAGGGAAGGCTGGGTCTCGCACGATCCCTCGGAGATCTATAAGAATACGGTCGGTGTGATCGAAGGTCTTTTAAAGGAAGCAGGTGTCTCGCCCGCGGATATTGAGGCGATCGGCATCAGCAATCAACGCGAGACCACTGTGATCTGGGACAAGGTGACCGGGGAGCCTCTGGCGGACGCTATCGTCTGGCAGTGCGCGAGGGCCGCGGAGATCTGTGAGCGGGAAAGCATTAAGTCCGCTTCAGAGCTTGTCATGCAGCGTACCGGGATCCGGCTTTCTCCCTATTTTCCGGCGGCTAAGGCGGCATGGTTTATGGAGAACGTACCCGGGGCAAGGGCAAAGGCAGAAAAAGGCGAGCTTTGCATCGGAACCGTAGATTCGTGGCTGATTTTCAAGCTGACGGGAGGGAAGGAATTTAAGACCGATTATTCCAACGCCTCGAGGACTCAGCTGTTCAATATCTTTGAACTGAAATGGGATGAGGAGATCTGTAAGCTGTTTGGGATCGAGGTCAGCTCGCTTCCTAAGGTCTGCTTTTCGGATGAGCGCTTCGGGGAGACGACCGCGGAAGGCGTTTTTGAGTCGCCGATACCGATCCACGCTGCCATCGGGGATTCCCATGGGGCTCTGTTGGGGCAGGGCTGTCTGAAGTCCGGTATGATCAAGGCCACCTACGGGACGGGCTCCTCGATTATGATGAACATCGGGGAAACACCGGTACTCAGTACCCATGGAGTCGTTACCTCGGTCGCGTTTTCCAGAAACGGCCGGGTGAACTATTGTCTCGAGGGCAATATCAACTATACCGGCGCGGTGATCTCGTGGCTGAAGGACGATGTAAAGCTGATTGACTCGGCGGGAGAAACGGAGGAGTTTTGCAGGGAAGCGGAGCAGGAGGATGAGCTCTATCTGGTTCCTGCCTTTACCGGACTTGGCGCGCCGCATTGGAAGAGTCATGCGAAGGGAGTTCTGACCGGCATTACAAGAACTACCGGAAAGGCGGAGATCGTCCGGGCAGGGGTCGAGGCGATTGCGTACCAGATCACGGATGTTATCAAAGCCATGGAGCAGGACGCGGATATGAAGGTAAAGGAGCTTTCGGTGGACGGGGGTCCTACAAAGAACAAGTATCTGATGCAGTTTCAGAGCGATATCGCAGGGATCGACGTTTTGGTGCCGGACGCGGAGGAGTTTTCCGGGATCGGCGCGGCATACGCGGCAGGGATCGCGGCTGGACTCTATACCGATGAGGTCTTTGATCTCTATACCAGAAAGCGGTTCGCCCCGGAGATGGAACGGGAGCTTGCTGAAAAAAAATACGACGGATGGCTTAAAGCAGTAGAAGGAGTATGAGAAAGCTATATAAACATCCTATGTTTAGCTTTGCATCCTGTATTTTTAGTGGTATTATATAAGAAACGCGGTTCGAAACAAATGATTATTAGGGAAATTGCTTAAATTTCCTTAGTGATATGCAACTATTCAGAACCAGGCGGATTTATTCAAAAATGCGGGACGAATGCTTGCATTCAGGACAGCATTTTTGAATAAATCCATTTGGCGAGAAGCCAACAACGAGGAAAACCGTAGGTTTTCCGAGTCCTGGTTCTGAATAGCTGCAATGAAATAGTAACTATTTATTATTCAAAAAGGAGGAAGGTTTTTTATGAGAAAGAAATTGATTGCCTGTCTGATGACAGCGGCAATGACGGCATCGATGCTTGCAGGGTGTGCCGGTGCTGCAGCTCCTGCGGCGGGCGGAAGCGACGCTGCTTCTACTGAGAGCGCAGGCGTATCCTCGGATATGGATTTTTCCGGCGAGGATCCGCAGCTTGAGAAGCATATGAAGATCTCGACGATCTGGGCAGAGGACAACGACAACGGCGTTCTGATCAACAAGGTCTGCCAGGATTATCAGGACAATGTAAATCCGAATTTTACCTGGGAATATGAGTATATCCCTTCCGAGGATCTGACGACGAAGATCAAGACCCTCGCGGGCTCCAATGATCTTCCCGACGTATTCGCTTATGAATCCGGTAAGCCGATCGTTGAGCTGATTGAGGCGGACAAGATCGTGGATATCGGCGCAGAGCTTGCAAGGATCGGATCCACTGATTTTGTAACTCCTTCAGCGACCTCTCTTTTAGAGACTCTTTCGGATACGGATACGATCTATGATCTTCCGTTAGGACTGAACGTAGAAGGCTTCTGGTACAACAAGGCCCTCTTTGAGCAGGCAGGCGTAGAGGTTCCCGAGACCATGGATGAGTTTGAGGCTGTTCTGAAGACTCTCTACGATCAGGGCATTCAGCCCCTGGTAGCAGGCGGCGCTTCGGGCGAGACCTGGGGCTCAACCAGAGTAGTTAACGCGATCACCGTAAGAACCGTTGGCAACGACGCGATGAAGAAGGCAGCGGACGGCGACGCGAAGTATACGGATCAGGGCTATGTAGACGCGGCGCAGAAGGTTGCTGACTGGGCGGCAGCAGGCTACTTCGGAGAAGGAATCAATACCGTAACAATGAACGCGGCAGGCCAGATGTTAATGAACGGACAGGCTGCGATCTTCTACAACGGCTCCTGGTTTGCAGGAAACCTGAATTCGGAAGACAACAAGGCAGGCGAGGACGGCATCGGCTTCTTCAATATCCCGGTAGCGGATCCTTCCATCAGCGATATTACCGCTTATTCAATGAACTGCGGAAATATCCTCTGCTTCGACAAGGCGAAATATGATGACGCTTCGGCCTGGTTTATGAAATATTTCGTAGAGCACATCGGAGACGTTGCTATGGAGACCGAGGGAACAGTCAAGGGTTATACCTACAAGACCCAGGCTTCCGATATGTCCGGCTATACAAAGCTGGTTCTGGACGAGATCAACAAGGCACAGTCGGCGTTTACCTGGTATGAGGCTACGATGGACACCGAGGTTTCCCGTACGGCACAGGAGAACGTTCAGCTGCTTCTGACCGGTGATATGACCGGAGAAGAGTATATGGCTTCGATCCAGGAAGTCGCTGACGATCAGGATTGATTTAGATCGACTTTTCCGGATAACTTGGATAAAGGAATAACGATGAAGGAAAAGTCGATCAGCCGAACAAAGTCAACACAGCGTTTCAAAGCCAGAAACGTGAATAGACTTTGGGAGGCTAAGTGCGAACGAAGTTCGCACAAAGTCGAGGAACTTCAGTTCCGAAGCCCCCCTGAAGAACTTATCAGGGCGAACACTTTATAACAAATTTTTTTGGAGAAGGTAACACTTAGAAGGAACAGGAGCCGACAGAATTGGGGCTGCCGGCTCCTTTCCATGCAGATCCCTGTATATCGTAAACGAAGTAAATAAATATGTTTTCTGTACATTTTACGATCAGGGATCAGGCATACGGAGGGAAGACGCTTTGAAAAAGGTTTTAGGCAATAAAAAAGCAATTGCGCTGTTTGTGGTGCCGGCGCTGATCATCTATACGATCATTGTTGTCGCGCCGATCTTAGTTTCTTTCTACTATTCGTTTTTCTCGGGGTCGCCGGGACTGAAATGGGAATTTGTCGGGCTTAAGAACTTTGTAAGGCCCTTTTCCGATTCAAGGTTCTTAGATGCTCTGAAGGTAAATCTGAAATATATCGCCTTTGTTATGGCCGGACAGGTCATCTTAGGGCTTGCGATGGCTCTGATGTTCCGCTTCTGGCTGACAAGGTTTAAAAATATAATCCGTACTCTGGTCTTCTTCCCCGTGGTCCTTCCGACGGTGGCGGTAGGCCAGCTGTTTGCGAAGATCTATGAGATCCAGCCGAATTACGGTCTGCTGAATTCTGTGCTTGCAAATCTCGGCTTTGTCAATCTGGTTCACGCCTGGATCGGGGAATCCAATACGGCGTTAGGGTCCCTGATCGTTATGGATATCTGGACGGCTATCGGGTTTTATGCCGTCATCTTCTACGGCGCGATCCTTGATATTTCGGACGATGTCATCGAAGCGGCAAGGATCGACGGAGCGGGAGCATGGCAGCTGTTTCGATATGTTTTAGCTCCTCTGCTTCGGCCCATGATCATTACCTGCCTGATCTTCTCGTTTTCCGGAACGGTCAAGATGTTCGAATCCTCGAAGGCATTGACAGGCGGAGGGCCCGGAAACGCGACGAAGTCCCTTTCCATGTATATGTACGATGTGGCGTTCAATAACAGCAAGGTCGGCTACGGATCGGTGATCGCCCTGTTTATTTTCCTGCTTTGTATCGTCGGGTCCGCAGTGATCGGTCTGTTTGACAGGAAGGAGGAGTTTTAGGCTATGAAGAAGGTTACGGTAAAATCTGTATTGATAAAAGTCGTTATCGCGATCATTCTGATCATCGATGTGTATCCGATCTTCTGGCTGCTCTGCGCGTCTATCAAGGAGAACTATGAATGGACCGAGTATCCGGCCTACGCCCTTCCGAAGAGCTTTCACTGGCAGAACTACGTCGAAGCCTGGACAAGAGGGCGGATGGCGATCTTCTTTAAAAACAGTCTGATCGATACGCTGATCTCGCTTGTCTTTATTGTAGTTTTCTCGGTCACGGTGAGCTTTGCCTGCGTGAAGATGGACTGGAAGTGGAAGAATGCGGTCGCGAAGTATTTTCAGTTAGGGATCATGATCCCGGTTGCGACTTCGCTTATGCCGCTGTTTCAGCTTTATAACAATCTCCATCTGACGAATACGGCGTTCTGCCTGATCATTACCTATATCGCGTTCGGACTTTCACTGTCGATCTTTCTGATCAACGGGTATCTCAGATCGCTGCCGGATGATATTATGGAGGCTGCGGTGATCGACGGCTGCGGGATCTATCAACTGATGTATTACGTTGTGGTTCCGATCATGAAAAACGCGATCGTTACGGTCCTGGTCCTTCAGTTCTTCTTTAAATGGAACGATCTGCTGTTTTCCATGACCTTTATCAGCAACTCGAATCTGAAGACGGTTCAGACGGGCCTTCTGTATTTCTCGGATGAGTTTGGCTCAAAGAACTGGGGTGGGATCTTTGCGTCGGTCTCTATGAGTATACTGCCGATGTTAGTGCTGTATACCTTTTTAAATAAGGCTGTGATCGAAGGGATGACCGCGGGAGCGGTGAAGGGATAAGCGATATTGACAGAGCTGTCACGGTATAGTACAATGTCCTGCAAGGAGGTGATTCTATGGCTTTTTCTATCAGACTTACGGAAGATGAGAGGAATCTGGCAGAGAGCTATGCTAAACTACATTCCTTCTCTTTAGCTGAAGCATTCAAAAGGGCTCTTTTTGAAAAAATTGAAGACGAATATGATATTGCGGTCGCAGAATCAGCTTATAAGGAATATGTTGATAGTGGGCGTAAGTCCACTCCTGCACAGGATTTTTGGAGGGAGCTGGATGAGGAGGTATAATGTAGAACTCTCTGATCGCTTTAAGAAAGAGTTTCGTAAATTAGATAAGTATACACAAAAAATCATCAGGGCATGGATTGATAAAAATCTTGTGAATTGTGAGGATCCAAGAGCACATGGAAAGGTGCTGACCGCCAATCGTAGTGGCCAATGGAGATATCGTATCGGAGACTATCGTCTTATTTGTTCAATAGAAGATGAAAAGCTGGTCATACTTGCGTTGACTGTTGGGCACAGAAGTGAAATATACAGGCAGTAATGTAAAGCATTCCGCCAGAGACTTTGCTGTGAAGCGTAGTCTCGTTTTTTTTGCCGAGGAATTATCCCGACTTTTAGTCAAGATTTTAGGTAAAGGAGGGAATGAATATAATTGACAGAACCGTACTAAACTAATACAATATTGTGTGGGAGGGTGTACAGATCATGTATATATCAGATCTGGTGGAGGATTATTTGATTTTATCAAGTGAAGTGAAAGGAGAATGTTGGAAATGAAACAAAGGTTGATAGCGTTGATGCTGGCATTGACTCTGTTTAACGCAAGCCCGGTGGCTGCTTTTGCCGCTCCCTCGGAGGACGGGGCAGAGACCGAAGAAGCAGTTTTAACGTCGGAAGAGGAAATTGTTCCTTTGGATATTTCGGAAAGCGCACCGGAAGAAGCGGCAGAGGAGATTGTAGAGAAGACGCAGGCTGAAGGAGAGGCAGCGTTAGATAGCGCTTCGGAGACGGATTCTCTTTCGAAATCCGAAGAAGAGAAAGAAACGGATACTCCGGCAGCTGGAACAGAGGATGTTATTGAAGATGATCTGGAGGATGCAGAAGAGCCGATGCCATTGAAGGCAAAAGGTTCCTATGACAATGTGACATGGACCTATGATGAGAAGACGGGTGAGCTTGTCGTTAAAGCGAATAAAGGTTCTATCGGCTGGTCCGATTCCTTTGAAAACACGGAATCAGGGGATTACCCATGGAAGGAGTTGCCGTTCTCCAGCCTTACGATCCAGAATGCATTGAGTATCGGGTATGATGCTTTTTCGTACTCTAAGGCTCTTGTAAAAATATCTTTTCCTTCGACACTGACTGAAATAGACGCGTGTGCCTTTGAAGGCTGTGAGAATCTTACAAAGGTTACGATACCGGACAGTGTTACCACTATTGGTGAGTCTGTATTCTACGAGTGCAGCGGGTTATCCGAGGTTACGCTTCCTGCAAATTTGGGCTATGTTGTATGCGACGAGAAGCCTACACCGATCGGTGATGAGAATAGCTATGGATATGATGTCATTTCTTCCTGCTTTGCGGGATGTCCCCTGAGAACCATAAAAATTGCGAATAAAAATCAATACCTGACCTCCTCCGGAGATGTCCTTTTCAGCAAGAATAAAACTGCGCTCGTCTGCTATCCGGGCGGAAGCTCTAAAGAGAGCTATCAGATTCCGGATTCCGTAGAGTGGATCTGTGCCGACGCATTTTCCGGGTGCCAGAATCTCCATATGATATATTTAGGTAAAAATAACAAAACGTATGTTGGTTGGGGAGTATTTTCCCCATGTACCTCTCTGGAGCGGTTTTCCGTACATCCGGATAATACGGAATATTCCGCTCCTGGAGGCGTTTTATACAGCAAGGATAAGAAAAAGCTGATCGCCTACCCTGCCGGCAGAGGCGGCAATAGCTATACGACACCTGCATCCTGTAATATTGTCGATTACGCAGCCTTTGGTGCGAACCCGAAACTTGAGGAAATCTCTCTGACCGAGGGTGTCACGGAGTTGGGTTATTGCTTTTCCGGCATTTTGGGATTAAAGAAGCTCACTCTTCCCGCAACGCTGGCCAGTGTGGATGAGAGCGTTTTTGGTTACACCATTTACACTGGATATAATAAGATTCTGGTTCCATGGCTTACCGATATTTATTATACCGGGACACAAGAGCAATGGAATGCCATATCCGGTATGGCCGATGCCTTGAAGGTATTTGAGAGCGGTGAAAAAACACCGGAGATCCATTACGGATCCGATCCGGCAACTCCTTCAACAGAGGCGGATGTGACGTGGGCACCCGACGGAGCCGATGATTCCGGAGACGGAGGGGGCGATGGAGATGAGGACGAGGATGTTTCATGGTCGGCCGCGGGAGAGTTAAGCGACGGTACAGAGATTACCGTAAGCGCGAATGTTACGGGCTCGGTTACGTTCGACGGCAGGAAGCACGTACTGTCTGTAAATCCTGCGAAGAATGACGCTGAGGTGAAGGCAACAGCCGCAGTGAATCCTGACATCGTAATTGATAATTTTACTGTAAAGGTAGACGGGAACAAAATCGAGGGGATTACTCTGAAATCCTGCTCTTATAAAAACAATACAAATCCCGGTGAAATGCAGGTGATGCCTGCAGTAAACTATGGGAAGGACACTGAGGTAACACAGCTGAAAAAAGACCATAAGGATCTGGATAAGGTTCTCAATGCGATGTTAAAGCCTTCCTATAAGTATGACAAGGACGAGGAAGATTATTATTGGACATATAATCCGATACTGATTACAATAAATCAGATTACTCTGAGTGAGGACACAGAAGTGTATAATCTGAAGGGTATGACAGCTACGGAGAAAAAAGAGCTTGCTAAGAAGGACGGAGTTCTTGTCTGGAGCGGAAACCCGGGCAGCCCGCAAAAAATTACGTTCTCAACCTATGTTTACAGGGAAGAGGAGGATTGGAATGACGATGGAAGACCAATAAAATGGTCAAGCACTACCTACTATATTCCGACAAAGGCTACCATTTCGGGGCTTTATTATCAGCGGGTATTCAATCTGGGAACCGATAATAAGGGAAATATAAAAACAGCAGTGAAGAAGATTACGCTCAAGGCGGGCGGCTGGACAATCAAGAGCAGAATGGAAGATGGTGAACCATATCGTTGGGTTGTGCCTGGTCCGAAGGATTTTGATTACTACCCTGAAGAACCTGATCCGTATGAAGGCTACGAAAAAAATGATAAGCCTGAATCTGTCAGCCTTAATCTGAACTCAAGCGGTATGACTGGGACAAAAGAGACGAAGAAATGGGTACGAGATCCGGATGAAGATGGCGGGGGATACTGGGATTACGATGAAGTGGAGGTAACATATGCAAACCCCGGTCGGTTTACCGGTTCACTCCCCAGCGTTCTTGCAGGAGGAGATTCCGAGGAGGATGATTGACGAGTAGCGCGTTGGTTACGCGCGAATAAAGAAACAGCAGCAAAAGATTATATCTGAGTTCAACAGGGGCACTTCCTTTGCAGAGGAGGCCCCTGTTTTTATGCCCGGGGATGCTGGGCGTAATGCCCTGCGGTATGGCCGGCGGCCTCTGAGGGGGAATCGCAAGGTCTAACCGGGGTATAAATGGATAGCGGTAAGAAGAAACATTTGTTATAATGGTTTTGGAGGTTGGATTCTTATGTCAGGAGCTAAGGATCCACGCATAATTAATTGTTACAACTTTCTTGTCTGAATCCGCCCATGCTTCGTTGTCGTCAGTCGCCGTAGCCCGCTACGACTCCTTCCTCCGCCTTGCCTGGACGAATTCATCCTGCGCAAGTTGCAACATTAATTTATGTGTGGCTCCTAAAACAATAGCGATTGGAATACAGGATTTTGCGGGACTCAGGGAGAAAGACTGCTTTTATATAGATAAGACCGGTTTTATCCGGGAATGGTGGTAAGGTAATGATGCGGAGGATAAGAAAACTGTCAAATTCTGGTACGATGGCTTTACCTTTGGAAACGTTCCTGATCTGCAGAGAGGTGTAATAGATGGATTATTCCCCGATCATTTTAAACTATATCAAGGAAAATCTGGAAACTATCCTGAAATCTCCCGTAGGTTTTATCCGCTACCCTTTTATCGATCCGGGGTCGGTTTATGACGGGAATGTCTGGGACTGGGATACCTACTGGAGCGTTTATGCGCTCCTTCCTCTTTCTAAGGAGCTTGGAGATAAGGCGCTCAGGGAACGGATCATCGAGCACGCAAAGGGGAACGTTCTGAATATGCTGGATTTTCAGCTTCCAGATGGCTATATCCCGATGATGATCGAGAACAAGCTGTTCGATCAGAGGCTGTCGGAGCCGTACCTGAATATTCAGCATAAAAACGGCGTGACGATGAATATGCACAAACCGTTTCTCTGCCAGCAGATCGCGCTGATCAGTAAAGATATAGGAGACTTTTCCTGGATCGACGAGATCGGGCGGGAGAAGTTAAAAAAGTATTTTCTCTGTTACGAAAAGAATTACTATAAGGAACGGGTCGGACTCTATGTCTGGCACGATGATATCATGATCGGTATGGATAATGACCCGGCATCTTTCGGGCGCCCCAAGGATTCTACCGCGAATATCTTCCTAAACAGCTTTATGACCATGGAGCTTGCAAGCGGAGCGGAGATCTTTACCGCCCTTGGTGATCCGGGTTACGCAGGGCAGCTTTCGGAAAAGAGGCTGCGGCTGATCGACGCGATCCACGAGGAATGCTTTGATCGAAGGGATCAGTTTTTCTATTCCGTGGACGTAGACGTGTATACAAGAAAGTACGACTGGTTTCATCAGGGCCTGGGTGTATTCTGGAAATCGCTGCCGATCAGGATCGCGGTCTGGTCGGGATTTCTGCCTATGCTTGCGGGGATCGCTACAAAGGAGGAAGCGGAGGCGCTAAGGAAGCATCTTCACGATGAAGAGGCCTTTGGAAGCGATTTCGGCGTTCCGACTCTTGCGAAGAATGAAAAGATGTTCAATATCGAAGCGACAAATAATCCCTCAAACTGGCTGGGACCGATCTGGCTCGTGGCAAATTACTGTGTATTCAAGGGAATGCTGAATTACGGATTTTCGGCGGAAGCAAAGGAGCTTTGCGAAAAGAGCGTAAGGCTTTTGGAGCGGGATATCGAAAAGAGCGGCTGTATGCACGAATATTATGACCCGTTTACCGGGGAGCCGGTGATGAACGGCGGGTTTATCAACTGGAATATGCTGGTTTTGAATATGCAGAGGGAGCTTAATGACAGAGAATGATGGGTAGGACAAAAGTCGCATGGCACGAAGTGCCATGACGAATTTGCCCGAAAAGCGGCATGGCAAGCTAGCTTGCCAGACCGCTTTATGGGCAAATTGATTATGCGGCTTTGCCGCATAGCACTTTTGTCCTACCCATCATAGAATAGGATATTAACCGGGCAGATACATTGCATATCCGTATTATGAGCAGATCGGAGAAACCATATTGTTAATTGATAACAGAAATTCTAAAAACGCCAGGGTATATGGCCTGGAATTCGGCGCGGTACGATGGACAGGAGGACTGATGAAGGAGGTCTCCGATCGGGTAATGGAAAAGACGGTGCCTCAACTCAAGCGGATGTTTGATGATAAGGATATCAGCCACGCCGTCGAGAATTTCAGGATCTGTGCAGGGGAGGCCGAGGGAGAATTTGACGGGAGCGTCTTCTGCGACGGGGATTTTTATAAGTGGCTGGAAGCGGCTGTATATACTGCATATACTAAAGAGGAGCAAACTAACTGCTCAGTCAGCTCCTTGCAGGCTTGCGAGCTGCGTACCGATAATGTGTCAGAGCCGGGCAGCAGAAGCGCAGTCCTTGTTCAAGAGGCAGCCACTGGTCCGGAAGGTATTGATCGAAGCAAGCTCCGGGAGGAGATCGAAGGCTATATTTCTCTGATCGCCCGGGCCCAGCAGCCGGACGGCTACCTTTCGACTAAGCAGATCTTAGGGGAGCGGGATGGCTCCGCGAAGCGGAATTCGGATATCAATGACTTTGAAGTTTACAATATGGGGCACCTCTTTACCTCTGCCTGCCTGCACTATCGGGTAAGCGGAAGGACGGAGTTTCTGGAGGTTGCGAAAAAAGCAGCCGGGTATCTCGAAAGGCTGTATGAAGAGAGCGAAAAATCGGGGGAGGTACGGACAGCGGTCTGCCCTTCTCATTATATGGGGCTTTTGGAGCTCTACCGGACTACCGGAGAGGAGCGCTACCTTAGGCTTGCAAAAAAAGCGATCGAGCTGAGAGATTCGGTGAAGGATGGCCTGGATGACAACCAGGACAGACTGCCGTTAAAGGCCCATCGTAAGATCATAGGCCATGCGGTCCGGGCCAATTATCTGTACGCGGGGCTTGCCGATCTCTGCGCGGAGATCGATGACCCGGAGTATGAAAAGGTTTTACGAAGTGTCTGGCATGATCTTGTAACAAAAAAGCTGTATATCACGGGAGGCTGCGGCGCCCTCTATAACGGGGCATCCCCCTACGGGAATTTTTTTCACCATCAGCTCATCCATCAGGCGTATGGCTATGAGTATCAGCTCCCGAATATCACAGCCTATAACGAGACCTGCGCTTCGGTAGGGCTTGTGATGTGGGCGTATCGGATGTTTCAGATTGATCCGAGGGCGGAATACTTCGATATCCTCGAACGGGCCTGGCTCAATGTCAACCTGGCTTCGGTCAGCCTTGACGGCCTGCGGTTCTTCTATGAAAATATGCTGCGGAGGGAAAAGAAGCTGGATTATGAACTGATCTGGCCTTTGACCAGGACGGACTATCTGATCAGCTACTGCTGTCCGCCGAATATCGCAAGACAGCTTTCCCAGAGCGCGGAGTACGCCTATGAAACGGACCGGGAGGGAAACATCTGGGTCGGTCTTTACGGAGAAAATGAGGCGGTGATCCCAGATCCCTTACAAAAAGCAAAACGGGGTTACTGGGCAGATGCAGACCAGAAGACTGTCTCTGGGGAAGGAAACGAAAAGGCCGGAGATGAAAGTATTGTGATTCGTCAGAAAACCGCCTACCCCTACGACGGGAAAATAGTTTTCGAAATAGACAGCCCGAGGGAGTTTTTCCTGTATTTGCGCATCCCCGCATGGTGTCGAAGCGGACGACTCCAAAGGGAAGAGGGAAGTAACTGCCCAGTCAGCCACTCGCAGACTTGCG
>JAFSXN010000158.1 GCA_017444015.1 Lachnospiraceae bacterium
AGTACAGAGAGTTGGCGGCCTTTGCCCAGTTCGGTTCCGAGCTTGATGCGGATACCAAGGAGAAGCTGGCGCAGGGTGAAAGGATCCGGGAAGTTTTAAAACAGCCTCAGTACAAGCCGATGCCGGTAGAATATCAGGTATTGATGATCTATGCGGTTACGAGGAAGTATCTCCTGGATATTCCGACGGATAGGATCACGGATTTTGAGAATGAGTTCTTTGAGTACATCAGAACCAATTATCCCGAGGTTCCCGCGTCGATCAAGGATACGAAGGAGCTGTCCGAAGAGGGCGAGGAGAAGTTAAAGAAGGCGCTCACGAGCTTTATCAGGGACTTTAAGTAAATACCGTCAGAAAACGTCATCGGACAAAACGGCGGGGTAAATGCCTGCCGATGCCGTTTGGACGGGTTTACCGCAAATAAATTCAGTTAAGGAGCTGGAACTGTTATGGCTTCCATGCGTGATATAAAAAGAAGAAGGATCAGTATACAGAGCACGCAGCAGATCACGAAGGCCATGAAGCTGGTCTCGACGGTCAAGCTGCAGCGGGCGAAGCGGCGCGCGGAAAATTCCAAAGCGTATTTTCAGTGCATGTACGATACTGTGACGGGGATCCTCAGGAAATCCGGCTATATCGATCATCCGTATATGGTGCCGAATCAGTCGGGTAAGAAAGCGGTCGTTGTGATCACCTCCAACAGAGGTCTTGCGGGCGGCTATAACTCCAATGTAACGAAGCTGATCTTAAACAGCGGCTGGGACAGGGAAGACGTATATGTATACTCCGTCGGGAAAAAGGGCAGAGACACGTTAAAACGCCACGGCTACGAGATCAGAAAGGATATGTCGGAAGCCATTGAAGAGCCGCTGTTTGCTGATGCGGCTGAGCTTTCACAGGATCTTCTGGATGCCTTCTCCGCAGGTGAGATCGGAGAGATCTACGTTGCCTACACGGGATTTAAGAATACAGTTTCCCATATTCCGACATTAATGAAGCTTTTGCCGGTGGATATTGAGAAATCGGCGAAGGAAACGTACGATATCGGGGATGAAAGCAAAGGCGGAGAGGGAACGCCTGAACGGGATGCGCCGGAAAACGAGCTCAGGGCTCCTATGAATTACGAGCCGGAGGATGTGGAAGCGCTTGATATGATCATCCCGAAATATGTGACGAGCATTATCTTCGGGGCGTTTGTTCAGTCGGTGGCCAGTGAGAACGGCGCAAGAATGCAGGCTATGGATTCCGCGACAAATAACGCGGAGGAGATGATCGGGAAGTTAGAGCTGCAGTACAACAGGGCAAGACAGGGACATATTACCCAGGAGCTGACGGAGATCATCGGCGGAGCGGATGCGTTAGACTGAGCCGGAAGGGAAGGTGCGGCATTTTATAAGTATTCAGAACCACGCAGACGGCTTTACGCAGAAAGATTCCGGGAGTGGTAAGGATACGGCTTTTTGTACGGAGGATGATCTGACGGCAGTTTTACGCAGCTGTGAGGTCAGGCAGAGCGTTTTGAACTGTTATCGTAAGAGAACGGTACTTGAAATATTAAGGAAGAAATCTAAAAGGAGTAGAAAAACGTGGCAGAGAATAATAAAGGAAGGATAACTCAGATCATCGGCGCGGTACTGGATATCAAATTCTCGGACGGGAATCTGCCGGAGATCAATGAAGCGATCAGGGTTACCAGAGACAACGGTGAGCTGCTGGTCGTTGAGGTTGCCCAGCATCTGGGCGATGATACCGTAAGATGTATTGCAATGGGCCCTACCGACGGATTGGTCCGGGGTATGGAAGCGGTTGCTACCGGAGGCCCGATCACGGTTCCGGTAGGCGAAAATACGTTGGGAAGGATATTCAACGTTCTCGGTGATCCGATCGATAATAAACCGGCTCCTGAAAATGTCAAGAGGTATCCGATCCACAGACAGGCCCCGAGCTTCGAGGAGCAGTCGACCTCCACGGAGATGCTGGAAACCGGTATCAAGGTCGTAGATCTGCTCTGCCCGTACCAGAAGGGTGGTAAGATCGGTCTGTTCGGCG
>JAFSXN010000014.1 GCA_017444015.1 Lachnospiraceae bacterium
GTCATCTTGCCAAATTATACTCGCGAACGCAATTAATTGCCGTTTCTGATAACGCAAACGTACTGAAATTGCGTTTGCGAGTCCGATTAATCGGCACCGAAAAGCGTTAACCAGTATATATTACGAGATAAAAGGTTCTGCCTCATCCCGACAAATCCCCGAATTTGCCATACTCATTTATATCAAAAGATAAGTCCTATGGCTTATACTCGCGAACGCAATTAATTGCCGTTTCTGATAACGCAAACGTACTGAAATTGCGTTTGCGAGTCCGATTAATCGGCACTGAAAAGCGTTAACCAGTATAAATAACCGGCCGAATTGTAAACCCACCGTTCCTGAAGCTGTTATTTCCTATCCCGATAAAGTTCGGCATAAAGTACAGGCACAATGCCCGATCCGCGAACGGCACATTGCGCGTTGAAGACCAGTAATATCCGGAAGACCCCGCTCCGTAATCGCCACGATCCTGTGCGTGATCGAAAAAGGCACAGCCAGAGTATTATTTCTTTTCACTGATTCCTTGCATCAGTATAGCACAAACTCACAGAGCTTAATCTATTTTGAACCAAATCACGCGCCCCGCGTGAAGCCTTTCTTATTTGATATCCGCTATTGTATTAGCGGGGCTTACGTAGCAAGGCAAGAAACTCCTCTCTCTTCTTCCAAAGCTGCCTAAGATCCTCGGGCAGCGTATCCGACACACTGCCCCGCAAATCTTCTACAACGGCTCCCAATGCCTCCGCGATCGGATACAGCTCCAGATCCACGACGGAGCCTTTCATCCGATGGGCGGTGATAAAAGCCTGTTCATATTTTTTCTGATCCAGAAGACCGGACAGCTCTTCCCAGTCCTTTTCTTCCGCAAACTGTTTCAGGAGCTTCAGATAAAACGCTTCATCTCCGAGCACCCTTCTGATCCCTGCTTCCGGGGCCGCGCCCCAGGTTTTAAGTTCTTCGATCAGATCCTCCACGGCTTACGAATCCTCTCTTTCATGAAGGTTCTGTTCAAATACCGATGCCAGGTACGAGAAAAGCTTATTCTGGTCGATGGGCTTGCTGACAAGCTGATCGATGCCCGCCTCCCTGCAGCGCTCCTCAACGTTATTCGCCATATCCGCGGTCAATGCGATGATGGGGATATCCGCGGCATCCGCGGTCTCCAAAGCCCGGATCTCTTCTGCCGCCTCGGTCCCGTTCTTGACCGGCATCATCAGATCCATCAGGATCGCCTGATAATGGTACGGTCCTCTGTCCAAAAAGAGATTGACCGCTTCCTGCCCGTCCCTTGCCACCTCGGCATGGATTCCCTTATTGTTTAAGAGCTTTATGATCACCTCGGCATTGATGGGGTTATCCTCAGCAAGAAGGATATTTTTTCCGTAAAGCACCTGATCCTCGTAGGTCACCGCCTGATGGGTCTGTAAGGCGACCTGCTCATCGGTTGCAAACATATATTCCAAAACCACCGTAAACTCAGTCCCGACCCCCTGGCTGCTCTTGCAGGAGATCGTCCCGCCCATCATCTCTACCAGATTCTTGCAGATAAACAGGCCTAAGCCCGCGCCCTCCTGGGCACTCTCCTCACTCCGGTCCTGCTCAAAGGGCAGGAACATCCGCTGTTGGAAGCTTTCGCTGATGCCGCTGCCGTTGTCCCGGATCGTATAGGTATGGATCGAACGATCGGACGTATAAGTGATCTCTGTGGAGAAGAGGACCCGACCGCCCTTTGCTGTAAATTTCAGGCTGTTGGAAAGAAGGTTTAAGAGGGAGCGCTCTACGTGCTGCACATCCATCAGGACATAACGATCCCGGGAGCCCTGGATATGAAACTCAAACTCAACCTGGGCTTCCTTTGCCTGCTCGCTGATGATCGTCGCAACGGAGCTCAATACATTTTCCTCCCGCACCGCGGTACTAACTGAAACGACCTTTCCGGCATTGATCCGGCTGGTCTCCAGGATCTCCTCGATCAGCGTCAGAAGGTATTCGCTGGAGGTTAAGACCTTTTCCAGATTATCCCTCACAGGCTCCGGCAGCTCTTCCTGAAGGCTTAACTGCGTCAGTCCCAGGATCGCGGTCAGCGGTGTCCTCATATCGTGGGACATATGGGATAAAAAGGTCTCCTTTTCCTTGCTGACCCGTACCGCTTCCCGGAGTGCCCTTGCCATTTCGTCGATCTGCTCCTGGTCATCGACCTGTTTCGTCGTATCAACAAAGGTCAGAACCAGACCCTGCAGCTCCTTTATGGGGCGCTTTGCGGCCATAGCTTCCTGTTCTCTGGAGTTTCCGAGGGTCTGGTAAGGCGCGATCCGGATCATATAGGTCTTTCCCGCAGCGGAAGCGCTTCGGATCTCCATCGGCTCCATGGTCTTTAAGACCTTCCGGCAGAGCTTTAACAGGTCGATGGTCACAAAATTGAAGCTGATATAGCGCAAGGAACGCCCGACGTCCTGTTCCGCCAGATTGAACTCCGAAGCGATATATTCTGTATATTTCCTTATATTTAATTCCCGGTCGATCATCAGAACGCCGACCAGGGTCGTCGAGAGGAAGTTTGCCATATCCTCATTGACAGCCGCAAGCTCCGTGACCTTGGACTGATATTCCGAATTCACGGTATACAGTTCCTCATTGACGGACTGCAGCTCCTCGTTGCTGCTCTGCAACTCCTCATTTGCGGTAAGGAGCTCTTCGTTTGCCGCCTGCAGCTCCGCATTCGTGGACTCTAATTCCGTTACGGTCTGCCTGAGGCTTTCCTTTGTGACCTTTAGCTCCTGCTCTAAATCCGATATCCGCTGCGTTGCCGCAAGATCCACCCGGTACTGCCTGATATCACCGGCAAGCTCCTGCCTGCCGCGGACAAAAGAAACTGCCGTAAAATCCGTTTTCTGCCCATGCTCGTCGTTGATCGGCTGCGCGACAATGGAGATCACCTCCGGCTTATGCTCAAATTCCACCGGCACATCGTTATAGGCTGCTCGCTCCTCCGTCTGTCTGGCTTCCTTTAAGACCGTCGAGAGCGCAATCTTGATATCGTTCCGGATGAGCTGGAAAATGTCCAGAGTCGCCTGCCCGACGGGGATGGATAAGAGCCAGCTGCAGTCGCCGTAGCTGCGGACCAGCTCATTTTTCTCATTGACAAGAACACTCGCCGGCATTAACGTTTCCAATACCGAGGTATCCAACTCATGGGATTTATACTTGACAGGCTCTTCCTCGTCAAGTCCGGGCAGGTGGATTGGCTCAAGCCGCGTCTCAAAGTCCTGCATCGAGTAGCTGGACCTTTCATGGACCGGTGCCTTGCCCGCCGCGTAATGGATAAAGATCTTCTCATCCGCGCAGATCACCCGGAATACATCGTCATAGTCGATGACGCTTTCGGAGCGTCCGAGGAACAGATAACCCTTATCGGAAAGTGCCATATGGAAAATGGCGAACAGATTCCTCTGCAGTACGGTCTGAAAATAGATCAGGACATTCCTGCAGCAGATCAGATCAAGCTTTCCGAAGGGCGGATCCTGCAGTACATTGTGCTGGGCAAAGATGATCATCTTTCGGATGTCGTGATGGATCACGTATTTATTTCCCTTGCGGGTAAAGTATTTCGAAAGCCTGGCGACGGATACATCCTCGATGATATTGTTCCCGTATACACCGCGGACCGCCGTGGAGATCGAATCGCCGTCCAGATCGGTCGCAAAGATCTTGACGTCCCGGTGCAGGTTCATCTCCTCCATCGCCTCGGTAAAGAGGATCGCGACAGAGTACGCCTCCTCTCCGGTAGAACAGCCTGCGACCCAGATCCTCAACTCATCCTCCGGATGCGCGTCCTGCAGAAGTTTTTTGACCACGGTATCCTTTAATACGTCATAATACTCCGGATCACGGAAGAAGCTGGTCACGCCGATCAGCACCTCTTTGGCAAGGAGCTTGGCCTCCTCCGGATTGTTGGTCATATAATTGACATATTCTCTTAAGTTGCGGTTATGGGTAACAACCAGACGCCTCTCGATCCGCCTTAAGATCGTCGTCTGTTTATAATAGGCGTAATTGATATTGGTAACGTTCTTCAGAATCGAAAAGACCTTTGACAGAAGATCCTCATCGGTGGTCTGCAGCTGTGTGCCGGCATCCACCATGGATTTCGCGATATGTTCCAGTTCTTTAGCAATAGAGTCTGGCTTTAAGACCATATCCACAAAGCCGGTGCTGATGGCGTTGCGGGGCATACCGTCAAATTTTGCGGACTCCGGAGACTGAACGATGATCATACCGTTCTGCTCCTTGATCGCCCGGATACCGTTTGTACCGTCCGATCCCGTCCCGGAAAGGATCACGGCAACGGAGCGGTTCTCGTAGGCTCTGGCCAGAGAGCGGAAAAAGATATCGATCGGATGGCTGATCTCCTGGGGATCATGCTCCTTAAGGTACAGCCGGTCCTCGAGGATCTCCACGCTGTATTTTGGCGGGATCATATAGATGTGGTTACGTTCCACGAGCATCTCGTTTTCAATCTCGGTCACGGGCATCGCGCTGTACTTAGCAAGGATATCCGCAAGCATGCTTTTATGATTGGGAGCCAGATGCTGGATGATGACAAACGCCATCCCGGTATTAGACGGTAAAAAAGTCAGGAATTGCTGAAGAGCCTCTAAGCCGCCTGCGGACGCCCCGATCCCGACAAGGCAGTTCGGCTGCAGATTCACGGAAAGATCCGGTCGATGATACATTTTTGTAATCCCCCTCTGAAAACTTTACCCTATTTTACCACTTTATACTCGCGAACGCAATTAATTGCCGTTTCTGATAACGCAAACGTACTGAAATTGCGTTTGCGAGTCCGATTAATCGGCACCGAAAAGCGTTAACCAGTATAAATTCCAAAAAAAAAGATGGCGGAGGTGGATTGTACCTGTTTTAGAATTTGACAACGGACGGCGGGATATGGGAAAATATATCCGTTCGGGATCAGCCGGGTCCTGAATATACTCGTCGGAACAAATAAATGGAAAACCGAAAAACCTTGATCCGACGAGTATAACAGGATGCACACGGATTCTGTAAGGAAGAAGGCTCCTTCGTCGCCCAGAATCCGGCGCCTCAAATCCATATAAATATGGATTTGAGTATAATAATATCATGACGCGCAGGAGACACGGGAAAGATGGATCAGAACCTGGAAGGGTTTACGGGAGAATCCAGAATTGAGTATTTTAACAGACTGATTGAAAAAGACAGAATGGATCTGTTTCAGCTGAGTCCGGAAAGCGGAGAAATGACCGCGTTGTCCGAGGGACTGAAATTGTTCGGAGAAGACCATGCCGACCGTCTGGTTTACGAAGCGGTAATACGGGATTTTATCCTGGCCTCCTGTCGGGAAAGCGATCCCTATTCGGTTCTGAACCAGCTCAGACTTCATACTGTTCTGACAACGCTGAACAGGAGCAGGTCCTATCAGGTACATTTCCCGTATCGGAATTCCCGTAAGGAATCCCATTTTCTGGAAGTATCGTTTTTACAGGATAAATCCGCCCTCTTTCTTCTGTTTCGGGATCTCTCTGCCGTCTCAGAGCCTGTTTCCCCGAAAAGCGCACCCTTTGATTTTACAGGAAAGCGTATCCTGGTAGCCGACGATGACGAGATTAATCTGGCAGTCATCGAAAAGCTTTTACAGGACAAGGGCACCGATGTCGTTACCGTCCGGGACGGAGGGGAAACCGTCGATACCTTCTGGTATGACAGAGGGCGGTTCGATCTGATTCTTTTGGATATCATCATGCCGGAATTAAACGGGATCGAGACGGCAAAACAGATCCGCGCGACCTCTGTCCTTCCCAATTCCAAAATCATTCCGATTATTGCCATGACCGTCAACGTATTTCCGGAAAACTATGAGCAGAGCCTGAGCGCAGGTATGAATGCCTATCTTTTAAAGCCTATCGACCCGGTACTCCTTTACCAGACTATTGCGCAATATTTATGTGTACCGAAAAAGTAAACACATTTCGGCCGTTGTGCTGTTACAGTCATCACTCATACACCCTACATATCAAAAACACTCATCTGCTCATACTTATCCGATAATTCGCTTGTGTAGCGAAAGCAGTCATCCGGCGTATGCAGCACACCGCGCCTCTCACACTCAGCATGAAACATCTTCATCAGATCATCATTTCTGTCGCTGACCACCTCATAGCTATTGCCATACTTTTCTCTATACATTGCCGATAATCCAGGAAAATACCTGTCCAGAGCACGAAAATAGTACTCCCGGTCTCCTGATCTTAAGGTCATCCCGATATCAAAGCAGATGATCCCCTTCACTCCCGCATCAAAGCAATAGCCAAGGATCGTTTCCACATTTTCACTTGTATCTGTAATGAAGGGTAACAGAGGTGTCATCCAGACCACGGTCGGAACACCATTCTTCTGAAATTCCTTCAGTACCTCATACCGCCTTTTGGTATTACAGACCCCTGGCTCCAGTTTCCTGCTTAAGGTTTCATCAGCAATCGTCAAAGATACCTGCACCACTGCTTTCGCCTTCTCATTGATGCTGCAAAAAAGATCCATATCCCGAAGCACCAGATCGGACTTTGTAATGACCGTAGCACCAAACCCATACTGATCCAAAAGTTCCAGACATCTTCTTGTCAGCCCCAATTCCTTCTCACAGGGTTGATACGGAACGCTCATGGAACCGGAGCCTATCATGATCTTCTTTCTCTTACTTCTTAGGATTTTTTCCAAAAGCTCCGTAACGTTCTGCTTTACCTCAATGTCCTCGAAGGGATGCTTAAACTGATAGCAGTCGCTCCGGGAATCACAATACACGCATCCGTGGGAGCAGCCCCGGTATATATTCATGCCGTTCCATTTGGTCAGCAGTGACTTTGCTTCCACGAAATGCATACTGCAACCACCTCACTACTCTACGATCGTTCCGTCCCAGCCGGAGGTCTGTGAAGTATGTTCATGAAGTGCTTTCCAGTCGCCATTTCACATCTGAAGTGAAAAATGCCTTTACCTTGGTACCGCCCGGAAATACCTTCTCCTGTGATAAATCCGGCATTGGTGCGTTGCGGCAGGTAAATCCCTTGTCTGTCTCAGCTGCTCTGTCCATACGGTATCCGTCCATAATACTGATCCCGCCACCGGTACCCTGGGCTGTCCTTATGGGAATCCCTGCCTTGCAGAGATCTTCAATATCACGATTTATCGTCCTGCGAGATACCTCAAACCTTTCCGCCAGTTCAGGAGCCGTTATCTTTTCTTCCTGCAGTAAGATCGACACTATCCCATCCGCCTCATACATGTCAATAAGTCCGGAGATCTCTGCGACTTTCCCCTTCCCTACATAAGTAGCGGGATGGACCGACTCTACTGACTGGATCACCTTAAATATTACTTCTGCTCCCGCTGTATCCACAAGTAAAGCTAATTCATCCAAAGAGGCTTCTGCCCTCTCAAAACTCCCGACAGCCGCTGAAACAAGGATATATCTTTCTTTTTTCTGTTTTGTTTCATTGATTACAAATTCCCTTTGCACCGATACTCCTATCCATTCTTAAGCAGACTGGAAAAATCCGCAGTTTTCTCAAGCTCACGTATAATACAGCTGAAACCTGTCTCTCGGATAGCGCTCAACAAGCGCCTGCCGGATAGCGTCCTCACTCCCGGGATACGCCCAGGCCGTATCAAAATATGTAAAACCCGCTTCCAGAAAAGCATCCACCATCTGCTTGATCTGATCCAGATCAAACTTCTCAGACCCGTCTTTCTTTGGCAATCTCATCAATCCGAATCCCAGTTTTCCGATCTCTTCACCTAAATATCCCATGCAAATCCTCCTTTACCATAGTAAAAATAAATTTCCCCGAGCATTTCTATCTCAACATCACGACTTCTTCAGAATCGTTTCCAAAGCCTTTTTCGACTCCTTAAGTCCTTCCTTCACAAAATAGTCACCATTCGCTTCCTGTATTTTGAAATAATAATGGGCTTCCGTTTCTACGAAGCTAACGCATTCTCATTAATCTGTTCGATCACCTTTCGGATACCCGTCCACACCGTAATATCAGAAAAGATATCCACTATACTCCCCTGATCTGTAAACGGCGACTCCTGCAGGACCGAGAAATCCTTCATCATACCGTTGTGAACAATAAATTCTATGATCTGATTCACAAAGTATATCTGCCGTGAACCATAGCTGGTAGCATTGAGATATTCTGCTAAGGCTTCCTTTGCGGCATTCATATCAAGGCCTACGATCTCCCATACAAACTCGCCGAGAGGTTTTTCCCCATACTCCCCTATATAATCTTCTTTTGTCCCTACGTCGCTCCAAAGGATCTGTTCAAGGGATTTGATGTCCATCTGATTTAAAGGCTTATTGTTCCTGAGCTTCGCGATCACAAAGTCATCCTTATGCTCGCGGATATAATACTCTGCTTTTGCTTTGTAGTTCTTCAGTTCGTCATTTTCCAGCTCTGAATCATTCCATTTCGTATCCAGCAGATCATCCTCAAAATTCGTATCATAATTGATATGAGCCCGGGGAATATACTTCATCAGATCCCTAAGAGACTCTCTGATATGCTCAAATTCGTTAATACCGCAATCCTCCAGATAGGAGGTATGCAATATCCTATCAATGAGTTCTTTCTGAGCTGCCACTTCAGGAATATTCGCCACAGACGCAACCCCGCGTATCTTCTTCAGCAGATCCCCTCTGGCTCTCGTATATTTCTTCCCGATCAGATATGCCAGTTCTATCCCGTACATTAGCGCGTCAAAACGAACAGCGCTCGCGTCATCGTCATCCGGCAGGATAAGCGGGCAAAGCTCCTGTCTCACAATAAGCGTATCCTCATAGGTCAGCGTTTTGTAATTTTCCGTATTGGCGTATAAATCCACATATTTCACATGCTGCCTTACCGAGAAATTATCCCGCGGCAGCTCCTTCACCTTTTCCGACATCATATGAACCAGCGCGTTACGATACGCAATCAGCCTGTTCTGCTGGTACGCAAGATCCTGGAGCTTATAACATATCTGGAATTCCAAATGAAAGATTGCTCCCTGCAGCGGGATCATATTCGGAGTCGGCATCCCTTTATTCATCCGAAAAAACTCAAAGTTATTACAGAAATCGAAAATGTAGAACTTTTCTTTATCCTCACCATCTAAAAGTCCCGGACAAAGCCTCGTTCCGCGTCCAATCATCTGCCAGAACTTTGCTTTACTCAAAACCTTTTTGAAAAAGACAAGGTTCAGAACCTCCGGAACATCGATCCCGGTATCCAGCATATCTACAGAGATTGCGATTTGAGGCAGCTTCTTCGGATCGGAAAACTCGTCAATTGCGCTCTGCGCATAGTTGATGTAGTTATCAATGACCTTTGTATAACCCTGAAGATGAGGATACTCTTTATTAAATATTTGATGAATCCTCTCTGCATGTTCATGATTCTTGGCAAAGATAATCGTCTTTCCCAACTTTTCTCCATAATCGATCTTCAATCCGTTCGTCATCAGGACATCCAGAACTTTCTTTATGGTATCTTCATTAAAAATATAGCTGTTTATCGCGGAAGAATTTATGCTGTCCGGAAGCTCGCCGTTCTCATCTTCAAAGGTATCCTCATATTCCGCCTTGTCCTCTTCGGACAGTTCATCATAGACAATACCTTCTTCCAGAAATTTCATCCTGGATTCGATAGAAATATAGTCCACGAGATACCCATCCTTGACCGCCTGTGCCAGATCATAGCCATACGTCGGTACTCCGTTCTCCAATTCAAATATCTCATATGTATTTTTCTCGATCTCATCTTTTGGAGTTGCGGTAAGCCCAACAAGCGGCGCATCGAAATAATTGAAGATATCCTGATATTTATTGTAAATGCTGCGATGCGCCTCATCGCAGATCACAAGGTCAAAATGCCCGCAGGTAAACAGTTTTCCCTCTTCATCGCTTACCGTATCAATGCATTTCATCATAGTCTGATACGTAGAAAAAATGCAATGGGAATTGTATTCACTCTTATCCTCCACGAGATTCGCGCAGGACAGATTCGACATCAGATTCACAAAGCTTCTTTTCGCCTGCGTCACCAACGAGTTTCTGTCAGCAAGAAACAGAATATTTTTTACCCATCCTGCCTTCAGAGGAACATCTACCAACGCAATCACTGTCCTCGTTTTCCCGCTGCCCGATAATGTCAACCCCGTGACACAAATTTTTTCAAAATGCTGAAGTGAAAAGTTAAATTCCACTTTGCTTTTACCGAAAATGGAGTGGAAATTACTCTTGCAAGCACATTGAAAAAATCATATTCACATTTGACCGCTTTACATAATTGTTAGATTTGTTGTAATCAGTTTGTATAGA
>JAFSXN010000159.1 GCA_017444015.1 Lachnospiraceae bacterium
CTTCATATGTCTGACGAAGTTGAGATCATCGGTATCAAGGAAGAGACCCAGAAGTCGGTCGTTACAGGTATCGAGATGTTCCGTAAGCTGCTTGACGAGGCGCAGGCCGGCGATAACATCGGTATCCTGCTTCGTGGTATCAACAGGACCGACATCGAGAGAGGTCAGGTTGTCGCGAAGCCCGGTACGGTTACCTGCCATAAGAAGTTCACGGCTCAGGTTTACGTATTGACGAAGGATGAAGGCGGACGTCATACTCCTTTCTTCAACAACTATCGTCCTCAGTTCTATTTCAGGACAACCGACGTTACCGGCGTTTGCAATCTTCCCGAGGGAACAGAGATGTGTATGCCCGGCGATAACGTAGAGATGACGATCGAGCTGATCCATCCCGTAGCCTGTGAGCAGGGTCTTACCTTCGCTATCCGTGAAGGCGGACGTACGGTAGGTTCCGGAAGAGTTGCGACGATCATCGAGTAATTCGTAAATCGTATGATAAAGGAAACGAATTTATTCGTTTCCTGTCGCGCCGATTGCGGAGCGCTTAAAGCGCTTTCCATATCGCAATCGTGCGCATCAGTAATCGTTTGAAAGTTAAGGGCTTCAGAGATACTCTGAGGCCCTTGTTCAAATAAAATTCTATTTGGGGAGATGTGTGATGAAAAGGTCAAAAGGCCTGGGCTTTAAGCTGACGGGCGCGTTTATTGTTTTTCTGGCGGTAACGCTGATCCTTTGCGGCGTAACGACCTATCTGAGCCAGATGTCGATCTATCGGGAACAATGTAAGACAAACGTCACAAATGTAGCGAAATACCTGAGAACGCTTATTACAGCGGATGGAGACGATTTTCTTCAGTTTACGGAATACTATAAGGACCATTACGGGGATGTGAATATTCCCGTGGATGCCTCGGAATATTTAAGCTATCAGGAAACCTATGAGGAGCTTCTCGCGAAGTATTATCCCGGACAGACGCTGTGGGATGAGCTCGGTTTTGAAGAGCTGAATGATGAGGTAAAAAACGCCTATCTGAGCTATACCTATCTCTACTGGGTCCTGACCTTTGAAAAGGCGGCGCAGGATTTCGGGCTTACCTATACCTATTTCCTGACGTTAAATGATGAGACGTATTATGTGAATTATGTGATCGATGCCGTAAGGCAGAGCAGACGGGAGCATAATGAGTTTTTAAAGGAATACGTGGCGGAAAATCCGGATGACGCGGAGGGGTTTCTCGATCTTTATCAGGGGGATGAGGAAGAGTTCCTCTATCTGAATGATGAGGTCCATAATCCGCTTGAGGAAAATGAGCTGATGTGGAAGACCTGGGAGACCGGAGAGACGCAGGATGGCTTTCGGGTATGGCATAATCAGTGGGGAGATACCTACGGCTACTATGTCCCGCTGTTCATTGATAATGTCAAGGTCGGTCTGATTGCGGGAGAAATCGATATCGCGGATGTGAATACGGAGATCCTGAAAAATACGTTAAAGCAGCTTGCGGTCATCGCTGTGGTCTTTGCGGCAAGCCTTGCTGTATTGATGACATATATCAACAGAAAATACATATCAAAGATCATCGCTCTGGAATCCAGTGTCCAGGATTATGCTTCCTCCAAGGATTCGGGAGTGGTAAAGGAGATCGAAAAGCATATTTCCGGCCACGACGAGCTGACCTCTCTTTCCGAGGAGATCATCTCGATGATCATAGAGATCGAAAACTATATCAAGAGCCTGATGGAAGTCCACGCGGAGTTGGATGAAACCAGAGAGCATGCGGATCTGATGCAGGAGCTGGCCAACAAGGACGCTTTGACGGGGATCCGCAATAAGACGGCCTACGATAAGGAAGTCAAGCGGTTAGAGTGGCAGCTGGACGACGGGGATACGAAATTTGGCTTTGCCATGGTGGATCTGAACTTCTTAAAGCGGATCAACGATACCTACGGGCATGAGCAGGGAAACGACGCGATTAAACGCTGCTGCAGACTGGTCTGCGAGGTATTCGTACACTCGCCGGTTTACCGAATCGGAGGCGACGAGTTTGTAATAATTTTAGAGCATCATGACTATGACCATATCGAGGAGTTAGTTGACCAGTTTAACAGGGAGATAGAGGCTCTTTCCAAGGACGAGACCTTGGAGGTATGGGAAAGAATCTCCGCCGCTATCGGTTACGCGCTCTACGATAAGGTCCGGGACGATTCCGTAGCCAATGTCTTCAAGCGCGCGGATAAGGCGATGTACCAGCGAAAGAGTGAGATGAAGGCGGTACGGTCCTGATCCCGGAAATCAGGGGCATTTGGGCAGGGCAACATATACCCGGGTGCCCTTTCCCAGTTCTGATAAAACAGTAAGACCAAAGCCCTTCCCGCAGACCATACGGATCCTGCGCTGAATGTTCTGAAGGGCGATATGGGAAAGCCCGGGGGCTGTAAGGGTGTCCTCATTTTCGATCCGTAAACGAAGCTCCATAAGCTCTTCCTCTGTAAGTCCTCTTCCGTTATCCTCGACACAGATTGTAACCATTTCTCCCTGTACCTTCGCGGTGATTCGGATTTTGCCGCGGTTCCCTCCCAGTCCGTGCAGAATCGCGTTTTCCACAATGGGCTGGATCAGCATCCGCGGGATGAAGACCTCAGCGAAGGTGTCGTCTTCATCCAGGAAACATTCGATCTTTCCCGGGTAGCGGGTCTGCATGATCCCGATATACTGCTCCAGTACATAGAATTCCTCAAGAAGAGATATATTTTCTTCCCCGGCGTTGGCGTAGCGAAGGAGGGTGGAAAGCTCATCGCAGATCATCATGGCGGAGTTTTCTTCTCCCTTGCTCACGAGAGAGCGGACCACGTTCAGGGTATTGACGGTAAAGTGAGCGCTGATCTGTTTCTTCAGCAGGGTTGTCAGGGTGCGTTCCTTTTCCAGCTCCGTTTCCTTTACGATCTGACGGCTCTGGTACCGTGTGAAGCCAAGGACCGCCGTAATGAGGATCAGAATGGTGATGGGGAGGGCCAGCCGGAAATAGTCCGAGAGGGGTTTGGAGATGCTCTGCTCGCAGTAGACGATCAATCGGTAGCCGGAAAGACCGATATCCTTCTCACGATAGAAAACGGAAGCAGCCTTCAGACGGCTTAAATCCTCCGTCCGGATATCCTTGTTCGCACAGAGGATCCGGTCGCCGGAAAAAAGCGCCACCCCCAGATAATCCAGGTCGTGAAAGGTATTGAGGATCAGATCCATACGGGGCTTATCGGTGAGGAGGGAAACATAGCCGCATCTTCCTCCGGGCAGGGTCACCGCCTCGTAAGAGCCGATATAGGTGTTGCCGTTGGAGACCACAGTGAGGGTCTTATTTCCCGACGTTTTCATCAGATGATAGCACCGTTTCAGGGTAGTGTTGGAGATTGTTCCCTGGAGCCGATAGAAATCCCCGTTTTCGCCAAAAAGGATCACGTTGTCGTCCCGCCTGACATTTCCCGGCAGGATCGGGTTCTCAAGGTGGAAGGCAGCCAGGGCGTCGTAAAAGGGGAGGGTGTCCTGAAGGGAGAGAATGGCGGAGATCTCAGCGTTGTGCCCCAGCTCAAAGGCGCCGTTTTCCAGAGAAAGAAGCTCCTCCTCCATGGCGGAAATGATGGCCTCCGACCCGGTTTCCGCCTGAAGATACATATTCTTCCGGATCATATTGACCGTCAGATAATAAAATATTACCCAGAGCAGCACCAGAAAGATGCTGAGGAGGGTCATACCGGGGATGATGTTTTTCGTGATCCTGGTTTTCTTCATATCTAACCTTACAAATTCGTATCTGTCCGGTTACCCGGATTCCTTTCCATAAGAAGTCTGGTCCAGAAGGCTTCAAGGCTTTCGCGCTCCTTAATGAGCCTTTCCTGATCCGGGATAATGAGATCAGTCTCGGAGAGGGGGACAGGGTTTGCGTCCGGTATATCGTCTCTCGCGGACCAGGTTCCTTCCGTACAGAAGGGCAGAATGCCCTCGCCCCTGCCGTCCGCCTCTCCGAGGAGATAACGGATGAAGAGCCTGGCGGTGTTTATGTTTTCAGAATCCTTCGCCAGCATGACTGCAAAGGAGGTGCGGCATCCGCAAAAAGGATCCATGCGATAGGCGGCCTCCATCTGGTAGCCCACGTCCTTCAGCCTGAGCTTGCTGGAAACCGCGATCCCCAGATCCGCGTCCCCGTTTTGGAGAGCTTCCGCCACTTCGTCCGAGCTGTTGGTGAAGACCATATTTTTACTGACCCTTTCCCAGAAAAGCTGGGAAGCGGTCTTTCCCTCCGGGATCGAAAGCTCTGTTCCCGTATAATGACGGTAGGCCTCCGAAAGAGCCTCGTCATTTTGCCAGACAGCGCCGCAGAAGGCATATGTGGAAAAGGAGCGGAGAGGATTCGGCATATAGATCCGTCCCGCGTATTCAGGCTCCTCCAAAGCCCAGAGATTTGTGACGGGGCAGCTGTCATACTTCGCGGAGTTATAGAGCAGGATCTCCGCTTCGTTTAAAAAGGTGACCACGTCCTCTGAGTTCTCCTTCATGTGGGGCGCGATGTCGGCAGGGAGGTAGGGCACGACCAGACCGGTATCTACCAGGCGGGCCTTAAAATCCCCGCTGTTGTCATTGCAGATCACGACATCACAGGACGTAAGTCCCATTGCGGCATTTTCTTCCACGGCTTCAATGAGATTCGGACTCCTCAGATCCCGTATTTCTACAGAAAGTCCCGGATAAGCCTTCTCGAAGCTCTCCTTGGTCTTAGTCGTCCGGGTGGAAACCGTATAGACGATGAGAACATCCTCTTTAAGAGCTTTTTCGTAAAGCTCTTTGGGACTCTCCGGGGTATCCGCTGCCGTAACTGAAGGCCAGAGCTTTTCCGCTTCCTTTTCTTTGCCGCAGCCGCAGAAAAGAAGCAGGCATACTAGTAATACCGCGCCAGCTCTTTCGTATATTTTTCCCATTCTTCATCACTCCTGATATCTTTTTTTCCGGTGACAAAATCCCGGATCCACGCGTCCATGCAATCCGACAGAGGAACGTTTTTTTCCTGTGACGGAATCTCCCTCGGGAGATACTCCCGGTAAGCGGACTGCGCTCTCCCGTCAATGTATTCCGCATCGGAATTGATACCGTTCCAGGTCACGCCCTTCAGATATTTCTCCGGTACATTCATGGGGCCGATACCGTTCAGATGCTTATTCTGTGAGGTGTTCCAGAGATAGTTTTTTGTTACGACGGTGGATACGCCGCCGTAAATACTGACATCCGCTCCCCGGGAGCGCTCCCAGTCCACCCCCTCCTCGCCAAACCTTGCGATAAGCGATGCCTCTTCGCTTTCCATCAGGGAAAGGAGATTCGCGGCAGCTTCCTTTCGGTTACTCCGTCCGGTGATGATGGCACCGACAGAAGCGGTGTCCTCCGCGTAATAAGCATACTGCCTCCCATCCGGTCCCATAAGGGGCGGCACGTGCATATAGCGGGCCATGATCTCCGGGTTAGCCTGGTAGATCACATCGGAGATCGTATCCGTGGTAAAGGTGCCTATCAGACCCACGGGGCTGTTCACCAGCTCGGAAAGCTCTTTTACGCTGTACTGATAGGTTCTGGGGTCCAAAAGTCCCTCGGCATAAAGCCCGGCACAGTAAGCAAGGCCCTCCCGGAAGCTGTCCGTAACGGCGTTTTGATGACTGCCCTCCGGGTCAAAGCGGGAACGTACAGGGTCGTTATAAACATAAGCGTTCAGAAGAAATTCCGCCGGGGAAAAGGCATAGTCACGGTCGGTGCCGAGAAGAGGGATCTCGTCCCGCTTTCCGTTGCCGTTAGGATCCTTATCCCGGAAGGCTGTAAGTATATCCCGAAATTCCTCAGTGTCGGAGGGGATTGAAAGAGAGAGGGCGTTCAGCCACTCATAGTTGATCCAGAGGATCTGTCCGGCGCCGTCCCGGGGCCTGCTTCCGTAATTGGCGTAATAGAAGCGTCCGTCCGCGTCCGTATAAACATCACCGCTTTCTGCGTAAGGCTTGAGAGCAACTTCTTTAATGGTAAAGTCCGCTCCGAAGAGAACGATGTCTATGTCCGCGTCCTAGGAAAACAGCGCGTCCAGATATTCCTCGCTCCGGTTCTGGCGGATCAGGGTGAATTCCAGGGAGAGTCCGGTCCTTTCCGCTAACCACTTCACATAATAATTGCTGTCCGGATCCTGGACCGTGTCGGAATAGGGGATGGCAATGCGGAGCGTAATGCTTTCGGATGGAGAGACCTTTTCTGACATGATATAACCGGCAGGAAAAAGGACGATCATAAGCACCGCCAGGGTCAGAAGGAGAAGGAAGGGCACGGAGATATGGCGCTTTTTTGGCAGATCCCCCTTCATGCCGAAAGCTCCCGCATTTCCCGGGGAGAGATGCCGAAATGGTTTTTGAACACCTTGAAGAAATGGTAATAATCCGTATAACCGCTGAGGCAGGCCACCTCCTTTATAAGGATCGTCCGGTCGGCAAGCAGCTCCTTCGCATGGTTCATACGCAGCTGTGTGACATAGATGGTCAGGGATTTATTGTAATATTTCTGGAACAGCGCACAGATATAGCTTCGGCTGAAACCAAATTCCCGGGAAAGAAGATTCAGGGAGAGCTTTTCCGTGTAATGCTCCTGCACGTAGGAGATCAGCACGTTAAAATCCGGGTTTTCCGTGGGATTCTCCGCCGCGGGGATGGGATTTTTTCGGGAAAGGCGCTCGTTCAGGCCGATGAGTACAAGCTGGATATCGTCCGGGTGGACAGGCTTCAGGATATAGTCGTAACCGTTTTGCTGAAAGAAGGCCCGGACGTTTTCGAAATCGTCGTAGGCTGAAATCATTACAAATTCCGCGGTCACCCCGGCCTCCTTCAGCCGTCGGATCAGCGTATTTCCGTCCATGCCGGGCATTTTGAGGTCGCAGAATACCGCGTCGCAGGATAGACCGGGAAGGATCGAGAGAGCCCGGACGGGGCTGGTCTCGCTTCCGGCCACCTCAAAGCCGTTATCCTCCCAGGGCACGATCCGGATCAGCTCGTCCAGGATCAGCGCGTCATCATCCACCAGAAAAACCTTATACATAGCGTGTTTCTCTCCTTCTGTCTGAGGGCATCCTGCCCTTTATCGTAAACGAATTAAAAATTCGTTTACGATAATAACTGATGCGCACGATTGCAGTATGGAAGGCGCTTTCAGCGCCCTGCAATCGGCGCAATAGGAAACGAATAAATTCGTTTCCTATATATCATATAATAACGAAGCGTATCTTTACAAGAGAGAAAGATAATAATTCGTATCTGCCAAAGGCAGCCGGGCAGCTGCAAAAGTTCAGAATATTTGCATTGTTTCCCGTAAGATTTGACATACCGGAGGAGCGGATGTTTTCGCTATACTAAATTGGGTAACAATCCCGCCTCGATGAAAAAAGGAGAAGATCATGAGAAGAAGAAAGGAAATTTTGAGAAGGATTATAGCGATGCTGCTGCTGTCGCTTTCGTTTCTGGCGTTTGGTCTGCCGGTGTATGCCGGGGAAGCGGAGCAGGAAAATGAGAATGCTGCTGAGGCAATAGGCGACCCGGAAGGATGGCCGGAGCCTGCGGCTAACTGGTATGAGGATTATGAATATACCCTTGAGGGCGAAGAACCGAATTTGTTCCTGAGGCTGAACAAATCAAAGGGAACGATCAGCAATCCGCTGGTGGTGATCCCCGCAACGGCGGTGATCGATAATAAAACATATAAGGTGGTCATAAGCTCCCTGGATTCAAACCGGAGCGCGAAACGAAGTCTTTGGTATCCGGATGTGAACACGGTGACTGGCATTAAGATCGAAAGCGGCGTAACGATAACGGAAAACGCCTGTGAAGCGCTTTTTGCCTATATGGGGAATGTCACGACGATTGATCTTAGCGGTCTGGATACGACCGGAGCTACCAGAATGCGGGGAATGTTTACGAATTGCTCCAGGCTCGAAAGTATTACGCTGGGAGATAAATTTGACACCTCAAAGGTTACGACGATAGAGGAGTTGTATGCCTATTGCAAACAGCTTACGGATCTGCAGCTTCAAAAATTTGATACCTCCGCGCTGACTGATATGCACAGCGCCTTTTGCGGGACTGCAATCACAAGCTTTACCGCGCCGGCCGGTTTTGATACCTCCGGGGTAACAGATATGAATCATCTGTTCTATTCCTGTGAGGCACTGACATCCATTGACGTTAGTAATTTTAACACGAGCTCTGTGCGGGATATGAACTATATGTTCTCCGTCCGGAATCTGAAAAATCTGACGCTGGGCAGCAATTTTAATACGAGCTCCGCCACGGACTTAAGTGATATGTTCGTTGGCTGTGAAGAGCTGGAATATCTGGATATCAGCATGATGGACACTTCCTCCGCAGAGTATATGGACGGGATGTTCCGGGATTGTCCGAAGCTTAAGACCATCGTCTTCGGGGAGAACTTCAAAACGGATAAGGCAAAAAATATCGCGCAGATGTTCTCCGGTATGCGGGCGATCGAAAGCCTCGATATCGTTTCCTCCTTTAATACGGAAAATGTCACGGATATGAGCTCCATGTTTGCGGTCTGTGAAAAGCTGGGAAGTCTGGATGTTTCAAACTTTAACACCTCCAGGGTGACGAGCATGTCCCTCATGTTTTTTTCCTGTGAGAGCCTGACCAATCTGGATCTTAAGAGTTTTAATACGGAGAAGGTGACAAATTTCGGAGGCATGTTCAGGGAATGTACAAAGCTGTCATCGCTGGATATCAGTTCCTTCAGGACGCCGATGGCAGGGGCCCTGACAGCGATGTTCCAGGACTGCGAAAGCCTGACCAGCCTGGATCTGAGCGCATTTGACACTTCCTCTGCGTACGCCATGTCGGCCATGTTCTGGAACTGTAAGAAGTTAAGCAGCTTAAAGGTCAACAGCTTTAATACGTCTAAGAATACGGATTTCTCCAATATGTTCTGCGGCTGTGAAAGGCTCACCAGTCTGGATCTCAGGAGCTTTGATTTTGGCAAATGGGCCAATCAGGGCCCACTTTTTGCCGGAAGTGCCATAAGGCATCTCTATCTGCCGGTCAGTGCCATGTCGAGCTATGACCTTGCAACCAGAGGTCAGAACTCAATTTTTTATGAGGATTGGGTCTGTCCTCTTGAAAAGCTGTTTTACGCGGGGACACAGGAGCAGTGGCAGGCGCTTGGAAATACGGTGCCGGAGGGGGTGACAATCGAATACGAATACACGGGTGAGCCCTTACCTGCGCCGGAGCCGAAGGATCCCGAGGAACCGGAGCCTGCGGGAGCCTGGTATGAGGATTATGAGTACACGCTGACGGACACCGAGATTCACTTACACAGCGTGAAGCAGGGATTCTCAGAAACCAGCGTCCGGATCCCAGCCAGGGCGACAATTGATGGAAAGGAATATGCCGTGGTATTGGATCGGAAGAAACCCCAGGACGGTTACCAGAACTGGGACGGGCTCTGGGTTTATTATGAGACGACGGCACAGGGAGGAACACATTTTTCACCGGTGAGAAGTATTTCCTTTGAGCAGGGGGTGAAGGTTGCTCCGGAGACGGACAGTCTCTTTGAGGATATGTGCTATCTGGAGACGGTCGACCTTACAGGACTTGACACTTCGGCGGTAATCACGATGGAGCGCTGGTTCTACTGCTGTGCAGATCTGACGAACATCACCTTTGGCAGCAGCTTTGATTCCTCCAGGTCGACCCGGTTTAACCTGATGTTCGGGAATTGCGTGGAACTGACCGGTATCGACCTGTCTGAACTTAACACTGGAAAGGGCGAATACCTGGATGCCATGTTTGACCAGTGCAAGAAGCTGGAAAGCATCGATCTCAGCGGCTTTGACACTTCCAGTATGAAGTATATGAGTGCCATGTTTGCCGGCTGTGTGAGCCTGAAAACCATAGATCTCAGCAGCTTCCGGACCGAGAAGCTTGAGACCGCTACCGGGCTGTTTTCAGGCTGCACGGCTTTAACAGAGATTAAATGGGGGGACTTTTCCACGCAGAGGCTTGAGCAGATGGGCGGGATGTTCCAAGGATGCGAAAAACTGCGGAGACTGGATCTGCGGAGCTTTGACTTTACAGCCGCAAATAACTTCACCCTCCCGGAATTTGCCTTTTACGGGCTCTTAGCGGACAGCGGCGTGATTGATCTGTATCTCCCGGTGAAAGCGATGAAAAAATATGATTTCACTATGAAACCGGTAGCGAATGGAGACGGATATAATCAATATGGCAATATCGCCCCGAATCTGAAGAATGTCTATTATGCCGGGACGAAGGAAGAATGGGAAGCCCTCCACAATACCCTGCCGCCTGCAGTGACGGTAGAGTATGAATACAGCGGGGAGATGAAGCCCGTTACGGATCCGGTGGAGCCTACCCCAACTCCTACACCGACCATTACTCCCATCCCCGGAGGCGGCGGGGCGACGGATCCCCAGCCGGAGTTAAGGGAAGAGGTGACGAGCCTTACCCTGCTCAAGGGGCAGAAATTCTATGTGAGCCAAAAGGACTGGAAGCTGGAAAGCAGCAATCCGGCCAAGGTCCTTGCAGTGACGAAGACTACGGTGACTGCAAATAAGGCCGGAACAGCTACCTTAAGCCGCCCGGGACAGAGCATTGCTGTGACCGTACTGGCGCCGGCTCTGACGAAGGAAGAAAAGACCGTGAAGCTGGTGGTGGGAGACGAGAAGCAGCTGAGCATAAACGGAGCTGCGGCTTCGGAGGGAAGCATCCGTTTTACGGATACAGCAGAAGCGTTGCCGGTCAGCTTCAGCAGCGCGGCGCCGGATGTGGCGGAGGTTGATGCGGATGGAAATGTGCGGGCCATTGCCAAGGGCAACGCGGTGATCAGCGCCTGGGTCAACGGCGTACTCTATAAGGTCACGGTGAAGGTGACGGACGCGGATACCGCGAAGCGGGATTTCACGAAAGAAGTGAACCTGGTGCCTATGCAGAGCGTGAACGTGACGATAAACGGCTTTACGCCGAGAAAAGCGGAATGGAGCTCGGAGACTGAGAAGGAAACGGCGCCGAAGGGCTATGTATTTGAGGATGCGGTGGTGCGCATCACAACAGCCGGCAAGATCACGGCTATCGGCGCGGGAACCACTCATCTTGCGGCAGCAGGCGGCAGCGCAGAGCCGGTGAGCATCACGGTGACGGTCAGCGAACCGGCGGAAAAGACGGTACATCTGAATAAGAATTCTTCCAAAACGCTGGCAATGTACCAGACAAAGGGAACACTGGAGTGGAAGCCCGATCCATCGGATACGAGCGGAATTGTGACGATCAACAAAAACACGATCAAGGGGCTTGCAGTCGGTGAGACCACCCTGAGCGCGGCTTACGAGGGCTTTACCTACAAAGTGAAGGTATATGTGGAGGATCCCTCCATTGTGGGCAGCGACAAGCCTTATACGCAGACGCTTACGATGAAGGTCGGGCAGACAGAGAGCATTTCGCTGACTAAGACCTGGCAGACGGTACTCTTTACAAGTAACAGGAGCCAGATCGCCTATGTAGGGCCAGACGGCGTGATCCACGCCCGTACAAAAGGAACAGCGAAGCTTACCGCCA
>JAFSXN010000160.1 GCA_017444015.1 Lachnospiraceae bacterium
AGGCGACCCCGGGATCGGGAAATCGACGCTTCTGCTTCAGGTCTGCAAAGAGCTGTCAGATCAGGCGGAGGAGGTCCTCTACGTTTCGGGGGAGGAGTCCTTGAAGCAGATCAAGATGCGGGCAGTTCGGATCGGCGAATTTAACGATCACCTTTCCCTGTTCTGTGAGACCGATCTGTCACTGATCACGGAGACGATCCGAAGGGAAAAGCCGAAGGTTGTCGTGATCGATTCGATCCAGACCATGTATTCGGATACGGTGACCTCTGCTCCCGGTTCTGTTTCCCAGGTCAGAGAGGCGACCGGGATCCTTTTGCAGCTGGCAAAAACCTTAAATATCGCGATTTTTATCGTCGGTCACGTTACCAAGGAGGGGGTTGTGGCAGGCCCTCGGGTATTAGAGCATATGGTGGATTCGGTCCTGTATTTTGAGGGGGATCGCTACGCCTCTTACCGGATCCTTCGGGGAGTCAAGAACCGGTTCGGCTCGACCAACGAGATCGGTGTGTTTGAAATGCGGGGAGAAGGACTGGTCGAGGTAAAGAATCCTTCGGAATATATGCTTTCCGGAAGACCGGAGGATGCAAGCGGCTCGGTGGTGGCCTGCGCTATGGAGGGGACAAGGCCGATCCTCCTTGAAATCCAGGCCCTGGTTTCAAGGACCAGCTTCGGTTTTCCGAAACGTCAGGCCACAGGCGCGGATATCAACCGGGTCAATCTGCTGATGGCAGTGCTTGAGAACAGGATCGGGTTAAAGACCTCAGACTATGATGCCTATATCAACGTGGCAGGAGGCCTTCGGATGGTCGAGCCCGCCATTGATCTCGGGATCGTTATGGCGGTCGTGTCAAGCTATCGGAATAAGCCGATCCCGAAGGATGTGATCGTCTTTGGCGAGGTTGGCTTAAGCGGGGAGGTACGATCGGTCAGCCAGCCGGAGCTTCGGGCCGCGGAGGCAAAGAAGCTGGGCTTTCAGACCTGTATCCTGCCGAAGACGGCGCTTGCCCAGGCAAAGAGGGTGACGGGGATCAAGCTGATAGGGATCGGCAGCCTGTCGGAAATCTTAAAATATCTTTAGAGGAGAGATGAGATGGTAAGAAGAATCTACGTGGAAAAGAAGGAGCCTTACGCGGTTAAGGCGGCGGAGCTTTTGGCGGATCTAAGGAGTTATCTGTCGTTATCGGGACTTGAAGGGCTTCGGATCCTGATCCGCTATGACGTGGAGAATATTTCGGAGGAAACCTACGAGCGGGCAAAGGCCGGGATCTTTTCGGAGCCGCCCGTGGATCTGCTCTATGAGGAGGATTTTGAAAGGGATCCCGAGGACTTTGTTTTCTCCGTGGAATATCTGCCCGGACAGTTTGATCAGAGAGCGGACTCCGCGGTGCAGTGCGTCAGGTTTTTAAAGGAGGACGAGGAGCCGGTTATCAGGACCGCCGTTACCTATTGCCTGAGCGGTACGATTTCGGAAGAGGAGCTTTCCGCAATAAAGAGCTATTGCATCAATCCGGTGGATTCCAGGGAAACGGGACTTGAAAAGCCAGGGACGCTTATTACGGAATTTGAGGAGCCGGAGGATATCGCGGTTTTTGAAGGCTTTACGGCTATGGGAGAGACGGGGCTGTCAGCCCTCTATAAGTCCCTGCAGCTGGCTATGACCTTCAAGGATTTTTTGCATATCCAGAATTATTTTTCCACCGATGAAAAAAGAGATCCTACGGTTACGGAGATCCGGGTCCTTGATACCTACTGGTCGGATCACTGCAGGCATACGACCTTCTCCACGGAGCTTAAGAATATCGAAATTCCAGAGGGGGATTACAGAGAGCCGGTCTATGAGAGTTATCAGAGATATCTGGCCACAAGAGAGGAGCTGTTTGGAAAAGGATCGACCCGACCGGTCACTCTGATGGATCTTGCCCTTCTTGCCATGAAGAAGCTGAGGAAGGACGGGAAGCTGACAGATATGGAGGAGTCGGAGGAGATCAACGCCTGCTCCATCGTTGTGCCGGTGGAGATTACGGAAGATGCCAAAGATCCGACCGGAGCGAGCCATACCGAGGAGTGGCTGATCAACTTTAAAAACGAAACCCACAACCATCCGACGGAGATCGAGCCCTTCGGAGGAGCGGCGACCTGTCTGGGCGGAGCGATCCGCGATCCTCTTTCCGGAAGAGCTTATGTTTATCAGGCAATGCGGATTACCGGAGCGGCGGACCCAACGGTCTCGTTAAAGGAGACGCTGAAGGGGAAGCTCCCTCAGAAAAAGCTGGTCCGGGGAGCGGCAAGCGGGTATTCCTCCTACGGAAACCAGATCGGACTGGCGACCGGCTATGTCAAGGAAATCTATCATCCCGATTATGTGGCAAAAAGGATGGAGATCGGCGCGGTTATGGGCGCTGCTCCGAGAAAGAACGTTATGAGAGAGTCCTCGGAGCCCGGCGACGTCATTATCCTTCTCGGCGGACGGACCGGACGGGACGGGATCGGCGGAGCGACGGGCTCCTCGAAGGTCCATACGGAGGCTTCGATCGAAACCTGTGGAGCCGAAGTACAAAAAGGAAACGCGCCGACGGAAAGAAAGCTCCAGAGGCTTTTCAGAAGACCGGAGGTTTCGAAGCTGATCCGTAAATGCAACGATTTCGGGGCAGGCGGAGTTTCGGTTGCCATCGGAGAGCTGGCGGACGGTCTGATCGTAGATCTGGACAAGGTGCCGAAAAAATATGCGGGACTTGACGGAACAGAGCTTGCTATTTCGGAGTCACAGGAGAGAATGGCAGTCGTTGTAGCCGCCTCGGATGTCGCGGAGTTTATGGACTACGCGGAGTCGGAAAATCTGGAGGCGACAGAGGTTGCCGTTGTAACAGAGGAAAAACGGCTGGTACTTACCTGGCGCGGAAAGAAGATCGTGGATCTGAAGAGATCCTTCTTAGATACCAACGGAGCGCATCAGGAGACAGATGTTGCGCTTACGCTTCCCAAAAAGAGCGAGAGCTATTTTGCGAAGGTAGCGATCAGGGGTGTGGAAGAAAGCCTTAACAACAATGACTTTACAGGCGCTTTGCTGGCTTCGGTGGGAGATTTGAACGAGTGTTCCCAGAAGGGTCTGGTGGAAATGTTTGATTCCTCCATCGGCGCGGGAAGCGTATTGATGCCCTACGGCGGGAAGACTCAGCTTTCGGAGACCCAGGTTATGACGGCAAAGCTGCCGCTGTTATCCGGAAAGACCGATACCGTAACAATGATGAGCTATGGCTTCGATCCGTACTTATCCTCTTGGAGCCCTTATCACGGGGCGGTGTATGCTGTCCTGCACTCTATGGCAAAGATCGCTGCAGGCGGCGGTGACGTAAAAACGATCCATTTTACCTTCCAGGAATATTTCCGAAGGATGACCGAAGACCCTTATCGTTGGAGTCAGCCGTTTCTGGCCCTGCTGGGAGCCTTTGACGTGCAGCTTCGCTTCGGGTTAGGTTCCATCGGAGGCAAGGATTCCATGTCCGGTACGTTCAACGACATTGACGTTCCGCCTACGCTGGTTTCCTTTGCGGTTGCCGTAGCGAAGGGAAGCGAGATGGTATCTCCCGAGCTGAAGACAGCCGGGAACAAGCTCATCGTTTTGCGGGCGGAAAGAGATGAGAATGAGCTTCCGAGATATGAGGAGATCCTTTCGCAGTATGAAAAATTCTATGAGGACGTAAGAAGCGGCAGGATCGTTTCCGCTTTCGCTCCCGATGGAGGGGGGATCGTTCCCGCGGTTTGCAAAATGGCCTTCGGAAACGGCTTCGGCGTAAAGCTGGAGCATAATGTTGATATCAATGACCTGTTTGCGCCGGGCTTCGGGTCCATCGTAGCGGAGGTTAAGGGAGAGGATGTTTCAAGGCTTGCCATTACCTATACGGTGATTGGTGAAGTTTTGACTGATCCGGTCATTGAATACCAGAGCGCTTCTGTCCCGCTGACCGAGGCGATACAAAGCTGGAAGCAGCCGCTAGAAAAGGTATTTCCCTCCAGAGCTTCGGAGGATAAGGAAGAGCTTTCGGAAAGGCTGTATAGGACCGATTCGGTCTATATCTGTAAGCATAAGGTCGCAAGGCCTAAGGTCTTTATTCCGGTGTTCCCCGGGACCAACTGCGAATATGATTCCGCTAAGGCATTTGCGGCAGCAGGCGCGGAGCCTGTGATCAGGGTCTTCAGAAACCGGTCGGCACAGGATATCAGAGCCTCGGTGAATGAATATAAGAAAGCCATCGACGAAGCCCAGATCATTATGTTTCCGGGCGGCTTCTCAGCGGGAGATGAACCGGACGGCTCAGCGAAGTTTTTCGCTACCGCGTTTCAAAATGAGGTCCTAAAGGAAGCGGTAATGAGGCTTTTGCAGGAAAGAGACGGGCTGGCTCTGGGAGTCTGCAACGGTTTTCAGGCAATGATCAAGTTAGGCCTTGTACCCTACGGAGAAATCAGAGGACAGGCGGGGGATTCCCCGACCCTTACCTTTAATACGGTAGGCAGGCATATTTCAAAGATGATCTATACCAGAGTTGTATCCAATAAATCGCCCTGGCTTTTAAAGGCAGAGTTGGGGGAAACCTATGTGATTCCCGCTTCCCATGGCGAGGGGCGCTTTGTCGCGAAAAAAGAATGGATTGAGAGGCTCTTTGAAAACGGCCAGGTTGCGACACAGTACGCGGATCCTGACGGAAGGCTCTCTATGGATGAGGAATACAACGTTAACGGCTCCTATCAGGCGATCGAGGGAATTACAAGCCCCGACGGCCGCTGCTTTGGGCGGATGGGTCATCCGGAGCGCCGGGGAGACGGAGTCGCGATCAATATTTACGGCAAACAGGATATGAAAATCTTTGAATCCGGAGTGGAATACTTCAAATGATCTTATTAAGGCAGATGCTGGTTTTCTTTTTGATCATACTGGTGGGCTATATCTGCAGAAGGATCGGCTTTTTGAACGATACCGCATCGAAGTCGATCTCCGCGATCGTAGTCAACGTCGCAAATCCCATGCTGATCCTGTCCTCTGCTATGAGCGGGGAGCGGATCTCCGACAACCGGGTGCTTTTGCACGCCTTTCTTGCGGCGATTCTGATCCATACGGTCATGATCTTATTCAGCCGGTTTGTACCTAAGCTCCTTGGCGTGAAGCCGGAGAATTACGGGATCTACCGGGTCATGCTGATTTTTTCTAACATCGGCTTTGTCGGGATGCCGGTCATTCGGGCCTCCTACGGCGAGGTAGCCGTTCTTTACGCCGCGGTCTTTACCCTGCCGTACAATATACTGATCTATACCTACGGGATCAGCGAGATCAGGGGAGAGAAATTCGATTTCAGCGGAAGCAGTAAAGAGGTGATCAAAAAGATCCTGAACGTCGGCGTGATCTCCGCGATCCTCGGGATCGGGATCTATCTGCTGGGCGTACAGACACCCTCGTTCATTAAAGAAACGGTGGATTATCTTTCCAACCTGACTGCGCCGCTTTCCATGATGGTGATCGGAGATTCTCTTGCGAAGATGGATATTCGAAAGCTCTTTACGAACAGGGAGCTTCTGATTTTTTCGGCCATCAAGCTCCTGATCCTGCCGATCCTTTGTACCTTCCTCGTACTGATGGTGCCGATTGACCCGATCTTAAAAGGCGTTTGTATGATCATGATGGCGGTTCCGGTGGGCTCCATGACTGCAATGATGGCTCAGCAGTATGACAGTAACTATGAGCTGGCCTCCCAGGGAGTCGCCTTAACGACGTTACTGTCGGTATTGACCATTCCGGTCGTTTCGCTGGTTACGGGGATATAAAGAAGTGCGGAGTGTGGAAGGAGCGTGAGAGCACATAGTGCGGAACACTCCGGATATCGGTTTTTGCCCATGACATCTTGGGTAATTAAATGTAATGAAGAGTAACGTAAAAAGGAGTTATCAGAAAGAGCTGGAGAAAATCATAGCCGGGTTGTCGTCTGATGAAAAACCAAGACTTCTGCTGCACAGCTGCTGTGCCCCCTGCAGCAGCTACTGTCTGAAATATCTGGCGAATTATTTTGCGATTACGGATTTGTACTATAATCCCAATATTACCGAGAAGGACGAGTACGAAAAGCGGGCAGGGGAACTGAAACGGCTGATTTCCGCTTACGACCGCGGTATTTTGTACGAGGAAGCGGAATATGAGCCGGAGCGTTTTTTTGAAACGGTACGGGGGTTTGAGAATGAGCCTGAGGGAGGAAGGCGCTGCTATCTCTGCTATGAGCTGCGGCTGAAAAAGGCTGCGGAAAGAGCGGCGGAAGGGAATTTTGACTACTTTACGACGACCCTTTCGATTTCGCCCTTAAAAAACGCGGACTGGATCAACGAGATCGGCGAGCGGCTCGGGGAGGAATACGGGGTGAAGCATCTTCCCTCGGATTTTAAAAAGAAGGACGGTTATAAGCAGTCGATTGAGCTTTCGAGAGAATACGGACTGTACCGGCAGGATTACTGCGGCTGCGTTTTTTCTAAAAGGGAGAGGGAGAAAAAAAGAGGAGAAATGAGATGAAGAAATTACTGGAGCTGATTACAGAGGAAATGGAGAAGGCCTTTTCGGAGGCGGGCTACAAAAAGGAATACGGGAAGGTAACGCTGTCCAACCGGCCGGATCTGTGCGAATTTCAGTGTAACGGAGCCATGGCCGCCGCAAAGGAATACCATAAGGCGCCGATTGCGATCGCGGGAGAGGTAGCAGAAAAGGCCTCTTTCATGGAGAAGCCTGTCTGGAGCGAGATAACCGCCGTAGCTCCCGGATTTTTAAATATTTCTCTGAGCAAGAGCTTTTTAAAGGAATATCTGGATACTATGTTTACCGAGTTCAAGTATGGATTGGAGGAGGTAGCAAGGCCCCTTAAGATCCTTGTGGACTATGGCGGACCGAATGTCGCAAAGCCTTTGCATATCGGACATCTTCGGGCGGCGATCATCGGTGAGAGCATCAAGCGGATCTGCAAATACATGGGAAATGAGGTCATCGGGGATATCCATATGGGAGACTGGGGCCTGCAGATGGGTCTGATCATCACGGAGCTTTCCCACAGAAAACCGGAGCTGGTATATTTCGACGAGGGCTATGCCGGGGAATATCCGAAAGAGGCTCCGTTTACGATTTCCGAGCTGGAGGAGATCTATCCTGCAGCTTCCGCCCGTTCGAAGGAAGACGAAGCCTACAAAGAGGAGGCTCTGAGGGCAACCTTTGAGCTGCAGAACGGCAGGAAAGGCTATATCGCTCTCTGGAATCATATTATGGAAATATCCATCGCTGATCTCAAGCGGAACTATCAGAAGCTGGATGTGCATTTCGACTGGTGGAAGGGCGAGTCAGACGTACAGAAATACATCGGGGACATGGTTTCGGAGATGAAGAAGGACGGTTACGCCTACGAAAGCGAGGGAGCGATCGTCGTAGATGTGGCGGAGGAAAGCGATACCAAGGAGGTTCCGCCCTGTATGATCTTAAAATCGGACGGAGCGGCCCTTTATACAACGACCGATCTGGCGACTTTGAAGGAAAGAAGGCTGCTTTTTGATCCGGATCAGGTGATCTATGTCGTGGATAAACGGCAGGAGATGCACTTTGTCCAGGTCTTCCGCTGCGCAAAGAAGACGGGGATCGTAAGGGACGATATCGCCTTAGATTTCCTGGGCTTTGGGACCATGAACGGAAAGGACGGAAAACCCTTTAAAACCAGAGAAGGCGGGGTGATGCGTCTGGAGACCCTGATCGCGGATATCAATGAAGAGATGTTTCGAAAGATCAAAGAGAATCACGACGTAGAAGAGGAAGAGGGGCGGGAGACGGCCAAAACCGTAGCGCTTGCTGCCCTGAAATACGGCGATCTCTCCAATCAGGCGACGAAGGATTACATTTTTGATATCGATAAATTTACCTCCTTTGAGGGGAATACCGGACCGTATATCCTCTATACCATCGTCCGGATCAAATCGGTGCTCCATAAGTTTTTCGAAGAGGGGGGAGAGCTTTCGGAGCCGGCGGTGAATGAAGCCGGAAGTCCTTCGGAGAAAGAGCTGGAGCTTTCATTAACAAAATATAACAGCGTTATCGAATCAGCCTACGAGGAGCTTGCGCCTCATAGGCTCTGTTCCTATATCTATGAGGTAGCAAATGCCTTTAACCGCTTCTATCACGAGAATAAGATCCTGACCGAAGAGGATCCGGAGAAGAAAGTCGGCTATATTTCCCTGCTGATTCTTACAAAGGAGCTTTTGGAGGAATGTATCGAGCTTCTGGGCTTTTCGGCACCCGAAAGAATGTAGGGGATAGTAACAGTTCACCTTTTCAGATGACATAGCTGATAATCATAAAACGAGGACGACTCACTGAGCCGTCCTTTTCAAATCTCACGAACATTATATTTGAGGCGGAGTTTACGCTTATGAATCAATTTCAGAATGAGATTCTGAAATTTAACGTTAGCGATTTTGCTAAAAGCGCAAAAACGCACACGTTAAATGGTGCAAGGATCTCTTTGGAGATCTCTGAAGAGGAAAGCGACACCAAATTGTCGTTAAATATCCTTTGCTGTGTTATGCTTTTGTTGCAGTTAATAAATCCGGAGGGTGAAAGATCAGCTAAGAAGAAGTCTTATCCCCATCTGGCAGCTTTCGGGAGGAAAGCAGTGTAACACAGGAAAAATGGTGGAATATCTGATAAAATAAAACGGAAAGGGACGGGAAACAGTTAAACCCCGCTTTTGGGGAGTACTATTTTGGCTAACTCGAAGATATTGAGGCAGATCAGGCTGTTCAATTATATTCTTTATACGGAGTGTCATGGACCCTCTGAGCTGATCCGGTACTTTAAGATCAATAAACGTATGCTTGGACGGGACTTGAAGGATCTGCGCGACAGCGGAGTGATTGACCTGAAATATGATAAGGAGTCAGACAACTATATAGTCAGAGGAGAGGCGGTTTTTGACGATACCGCTGCTCCCAGAAGAAAGCAGCATCTCAGGCGTCTTTACCGGCTTTGCAGGATCACGGAGGAATTTGAGACCGATAATATGGAGGCGTTAGAGGAATATGCGGGAAAGCGGCGGGAGTACGAGGAAGAGGGATTTTGAAGCCCTTCGTGAAGCGGGATTCCAAATCACCTATGTGCGAAGACTTGGGGGCTATGTCATCGAGAACAGCCTGGATCCTTACTCTGAGACGGAGTATGATTACATTTACGATATGATTAGGACAAACGCATAAAAATAATCAAACCCGCAATAGATAAGGATTTGGGAGCAATCTGTGGTTATCGATATGCTAAAAATGTTTCCGTCACAAGAGAGATGTAGTATAAGACAACAGTTCAATTGGTGCTATTGCAGAT
>JAFSXN010000161.1 GCA_017444015.1 Lachnospiraceae bacterium
GGACTTTACGGTGACCGTTTCGCAGGGCGGCGGGTATCTCTATACGGAAACAAAGATAATACACAGGCTTTGGAAGCGGAAAGGAGCAGGAAATGACGGAAATGAACATAAAGAAGGCGGGAAAGGTGATCATCCTGGCCGGATGTCTGGCAGGAACAGTTTTGCTTCAATCATTGCCGGTGATGGCGGCAGAAATGGAAGAAACAAGACAGGAGAACTTCTCACCGGAAACAGAAGAACCAGCAGAAGTAGAAGAACAAGAAATGTTACAGGAGGCGGAAACAGTAGAGACGGGCGAAGCGGAAGCAGTGCAAGGGGAGAAGGAAGAATCCAGGGAAGCGGAAGAGACTGTATCCGATGACATCTATATAGATGCGGCGGCTACTATGCCGGACGAGCGCAGAAGCTGCCAGATCAACATGACGGCCCTTCTGCCTGATGAATTGCGGATTGATCTGTATGCGGATGTGAGAAACGTTTCCGCACATACGGTCTACCGGCTGCCGCTGTATTTTGACAACGGATATATGCAGCGCTGCTTCGTGGAGCCGGGCGAGTATACCGTCACGAATATAGGCGTTTATGACGATTCCACGGGGAAATATGCTTTTGTTTTTCCGGAGGACTTTGTTCTGTCAGACAACGAGGCTGTAGACCTTTTTACCATGCTGGCCGATGAGGAGGCTGTTCAGGAAGAGATTGACGAGAGGCTGAGAAATAATTCATCGGTGGAAGAATCGGAAGAGAGCAATCCCTGGGAGGGGCTTGCGGAGGATAAAGAGCTGACCGTTCCCTCGGATTACGAGGTGACGCATACCGGAACCGGCGGGGGAAAGGTTGGGATACAGGGAGAAGCCGTCAGAGAACATGAGATCGTCATTCGGATCGAAAAAGGCGGGATACCGGGGATTATGACAGTGAAATACTCCATGGACGGTGAGGATGGTCCCTGGTCGGAAGAGACTGCTGTGCCACTGTCGGGGAGTATAGCGCTTTTTGAAGATGTTGGAAACAAAGCAAAGGAAAGCGGAATGACAGCGTATTTCAGCGCCGATCCCCGAGATCCGGAAAGCCTTTTTGCGGATGGAGATCAGTATTCCGCTTATATTCCGGATCCTTCTACGGAGCTTGTGATACGTCATAAGGGAGATGGTGCGGCGGCTTTGGTTGTCCGGGAACTGGTGAAAGGGACACACGCTTTCTATCTGCTCTACGAGAGCGGGTGTGCGATCCGTGTGGAAGTGTTGAAAGGCGGCACATTTGGCGATGCCGTGGTGTATGTTTCTATGGACGGGGGAAAAAGCTTTATGGAGCAGATGATCCTGCCGGTGGATGGGGTTATCGGTCTCCCGGAGATCGGCGTAGAGCTTGTTTTTACAGGGTCGGATAACGATTCTCTTATGACTGCCGGAGATACCTACTCCGTAGATGCTGTTAAGGAGGATTACAGGCCCCTGATCATAGGAGTGACTGCGTTTCTTATGATCGTGGGCTGCATACTGTACGGGATGTTTCGTCACTATATGCTGCAGCAGCTTCCGTCTGCGTCTGACTATCGGATCGAGCCATATATTCCGTTTGCGCAGCGGGAACGGCAGGAGCTTTGAAATGTTGTTAAGGAACAGAAATTGGATAGTGTTTTTGCTTGTTCAGAGATTTTACAGAAACCGGTCAAACAGTTCTTATGTGATACAGCGGGGAGGGATGTGAAGATGATAGAGAATGGGAAGATGAAGAATGATCAGAAAAACAGAAATGAAGCAGGGAAGCTTCAGGGGACGATCACGCAGGAGGCGGTAATGGCGGGCTTAAAGCAGCTTGCCTCGCTGAACAATGTCTTCGTGACATTTCTGGAGACTACGTCGGCAAAAGAGCATGAGTCGTCCACAGGTGAAAAACTGTCATACATGGCGGTCTTTGCGGAGCCGGACGCTCTGATACATGGACAGGAGGGAAAGGAGTCTATTAAGAAGTATTTGCATAGAGCGGTAGCCGTTCCCAGGGGGCAGGTATACTGTCCCTGCCGCATGGCCTGTATTTCGGCGAAGGAGGGTGAGGAGCTGTTGAAGCTCTATGCGGAGGCCGGCCGCGCAATCCGTGAGACAGCCTCGATCCGGGAATTGTTCCGGGCGGAGGGATATCCGATCCCGGAGTATCTCTCTGAAAAAACCGCTGCCGCATTGTGCCATTTCCGGGAAAAGCTGTCGGATAGAACCCTGGGGAAGGATGTAAGGGAGAGATATGCCCTCTGTATCCGGAGGCTTGTGCAGGAGGCAGGACAGCGTGAGCCGAAGGCCGGGAGGTGACCGCCGTGGTCAGAAAAAGGCTGAAAACCCTACTGTTTTCTATCTGCTGTGTCTGTACCCTTTCTTATCTGATAACGGGAATGATAAGCGGGAAGCCGAGCTTTTTCGGCATTCGTCCGTTTCTTGTCATGACAGGCAGCATGGAGCCAACGATCCGGGCGCACAGCCTGATCCTTACGGTTCCTGTCCGGGCGGAGGAGGTTCACGTAGGAGATATCGTCACCTATACGCGGGTGGCAAAGAGCACATCCGGCGGCTTTATCCATATCCCGTTTACCGTGGTTCACCGTGTCACGGCCATAGAGAACGACGTGTTCACCTTTCAGGGGGATAACGAAACGGAGACAGATCCGCCGGTGAGGGTAGAGCAGATCGGGTACAGGGTGGTGTGGGGTTGGAAATAAAGAAAGAAAAATCATGACCGGAGCAGGTGCTTTGCCTGCTCTGTTTTGCTTTTGTCGTTGATGAAAATAGTGGAAACGGTATCTGAAACGTGGTAAAATGATTCAGACGGCAACTGTATGGAAATGGGTATGTAATATGAGTGATTACAACGGAAAAAGACAGGATACGAAGCCTGTGAGGGTCTATCTCGACAACTGCGCTTTTAACCGTCCTTATGACAGTCAGACACAGATGAAGATCGAGCTGGAGACACAGGCTAAGCTCAGAATTCAGAGACTGATCAAGGAA
>JAFSXN010000162.1 GCA_017444015.1 Lachnospiraceae bacterium
CCCAAAATGGACATAGGACAGTGACGGCGGAGGATATGGATATCGCTGCCGACGAAGCTTTAAAGCAGATTACGGACCTGCGCTATACGGATGCCCTGATGGATGAGGGTTATGGAACCATAGGCCGCTATGGGATCTCCTTTTTCCGTAAGGATTGCCGGGTGCACTATCTGGAAGGGTACCCGGAGGAGACCAAGACATAGCGAAAAACAGAAACCCTCTCCGAAATATCGAAGAGGGTTTCTATTTTTTAGCCAATCCTTAAACATTACACAAAAATATATGTATGTCTGTCATTATCCTAATATAGCATATCGCGTATATAATCATCCAAAAGAGTGATCCGATATAACAACATTAAAAAATCCAGGTTTTATGCGGGTTTGAGGGCCAAAAATTGCGACTCGGGACAAAACCGTGCGACTCGGCACAGAAATATTGAAATTTTCGTTTATTATGGCATATTGATGGAGTAGGGCGTTATGCAGGTTCCCGGGAAAGCGAACCGGGCAGTTTAGTATATACTCGTCGGAACAAATAAATGGAAATCGGAGAAAACTTGATCCGACGAGTATAACAGGATGCGCACGGATTTTGCAAGGAAGATGGCTCCTTCGTCACCTAAAATCCGGCGAACTCAAATCCATATATACTCGCGAACGCAATTAGTTGCCGCTTATGATAAAGCGAATGTACTGGAATTGCGTTTGCGAGTCCGATTGATCGGCAATGAAAAACGTTAACCAGTATAAATACGGATTTGAGTTTAAAACTATAAGAATGGAGATTTGGATATGTTAGTGAAAGGATTCATCAAAAAAGGGCTGGTCGCTCTGCTGGTTTTATCTTTGGTTCTTCAGACCGCGGTTATCAAACCTGTGGAGACGGGAGCAGGGATAGTTCGCGCTCCTTGCGGGGACCGGGTGATTATAGTATAATCGTAGCTGTCCGGGGCAACCGGACAGGGGACTGGACGTTGCGGGAAGACGCTGACTCCGGATTAGAGAACAGATCATATGTCCTGTATCAGGATAATCATTAAAAGGGTAGATATTGGATGGGCAGTTATTTGAATCCCGGGCCTGGGATGTTCCAAATGGCACTTGGGTCAGAAATATATGTAGATAAGACTGAGATGATCACTTATCTGAATTCAATCGTGAGGACGGAGCAAAACTGTGTCAGTATTTCCCGCCCGCGTCGTTTCGGTAAATCCATGGCGGCTAATATGCTCTGCGCTTATTACGGCAAGGGAGACAGCAGGGAGCTGTTTGAAGAGCGGAAGCTGTCAGGACATGAAAACTGGGACAAATACTTGAATCAGTTTGATGTGATCCGTATTGTAATGACTGAGTTTATTAAGAGCGGTAAACCTGTAGAAGAATCACTGGAAAAGATGCAGAAGCTGATAGTCAGGGACCTGTGCAGGCAATATCTGGATGTAGATTATTTTGATACGGATGATCTGATCCAGTCCATGAAGGATGTATTTGCCGAAAAGGGAGCAGCTTTTGTCATTATTATCGACGAATGGGACGCGGTTTTCAGAGAGCGTAAGGAGGATAAAGCAGGCCAGGAGCTATATCTGGATTTTCTCCGGGACTGGCTGAAGGACAAGGAGTATGTGGCACTTGCCTATATGACAGGGATCCTGCCCATTAAAAAGTATGGGAAGCATTCGGCGCTCAATATGTTCCGGGAGTTTTCCATCATCAATCCGCGACAGCTTGCCGCCTGTACCGGATTTACCGAGGATGAGGTAAAAGAACTATGCAAAAAATATGGGAGAGACTACGAAAAGATCAGAGATTGGTATGACGGATATGTTGTGAGTGATGTGATCCCGCCGGATGAAGGCTATGCGCTTCTGAAGAGCACCGGAGAAGGGCCGAAAGCAAAGCATTATTCCATTTACAGCCCACTTTCCGTAGTAGAGGCAGTATCCAGCGGGCAGATTATGAACTACTGGAATAAGACGGAAAACTATGAGGCGTTAGCAGAGTACATACGTATGGATTATGACGGTCTCAAGGAGGCAGTGGCGCTGCTTATGGACGGAGGGAGCGTTGAAACGGATATTTCTACGTACCAGAATGATATGACTTCGTTCCATAACAGGGATGATGTCCTGACTATGCTGATCCATCTGGGATATCTGCGATATGATTTAGAGACGGGAACTGTTGTTATCCCGAATAATGAGATAAAGGACGAGTTTAAGACTTCTACCCGTTCCGAGGAGTGGGTGGAAACCTTTCGGAGCTTTAAGAAGTCCCAGGAGCTGTTGGCAGCTACGTGGGAGGAGAATACGGATAAAATCGCGGAGCTGCTGGAATGGTTCCACGATTCGGCGGAAAACAGGACCTGTAATTCGGAAGCGGCTTTATCCTATGCGATACAGATGGCTTATTATGCCGCTCAGAAATACTATACCGCAATTCAGGAGCTGGACAGCGGGAAGGGGTCCACAACGTCCGGTGGACGTTGGTCTGGACGGACCGGAGCGAAGCGGAGACATGCTGACCTGGTATATCTTCCATCGCCCAAATATCCGGACAAGCCGGTTCTTCTCATAGAATTGAAATATGATAAGAGCCTGGAAACGGCGGCGGATCAGATCCGAAAGAAGAACTATCTGCAGAAGTTAGCCCATTACCAGGGTCACATTCTTTTGATCAGTATTAATTATGAAAAGGATCTCTCAAGCACCGACGAGAATTATAAGCATCACAGCTGTAAGATAGAAAGAGTATAAAAGCGAATCTTCTAATATAAAATTGCCTTATTATAATGGATGTGATATGATTAACAGGAAATGGAGGAAGCAAAGGCGTTTCATCTACAAAAGATGAGACGTTTTTTTGTTTATCAGGAGGCGATGATGTAGCGAATGAACATTTGCTGATCACCTGTTAAGAAAGGAAATTGTCAATGAAGCTAAGTGGAGATGCGATTCATGAGGAATGCGGAGTTTTCGGGATTTATTCACCGGAGGGTCTTCAGGTTTCCCGGGATATCTACTATGGATTAATGGCATTACAGCACAGGGGACAGGAGTCGGCAGGCATATCTGTTTCGGATACAGAGGGAAGCAGGGGAAACCTCAAGACGATAAAGGGAATGGGGCTCGTCAGCGAAGTGTTTTCGCAAAGAAGTCTTGAGAATATGACAGGGAATATCGGCGCAGGTCACGTGCGCTATTCCACAACAGGCGCCAGTGTTCCTGAAAATGCCCAGCCGATTGCGATGAACTATATAAAAGGCAGTCTTGCCCTTGTTCACAATGGAAATATCACGAACGCCGAAAAGCTGAAGGAAGAGCAGATGAGAAGAGGACAGGCCCACTATACCTCATCCGATTCCGAGGTTCTGGCTTATGAGGTGATAAGTGAGCGGGTGCGGACCGGTTCCATTGAGGAGGCTGTAAAGAAAGCAGGGATGCGCCTTAAGGGAGGGTATGCATGTATCTTTATGAGTCCAAGAAAGCTGATCGGTATGAGAGATCCCTACGGGCTTAAACCTCTGGTATTCGGGAGAAAGGGCGGTTCGTATATTCTGGCATCGGAGAGTTCGGCGATCAGGGCTGTCGGTGGAGAGCTTATCCGTGATATCGAACCCGGGGAAATACTGACAATCACGAAAAATGGCGTAAAACGGGATGAAGTTCCGATTCACCCGGAGAGAGCGCATTGTATTTTTGAATATATCTATTTTGCGAGGATGGATTCGATCATCGATGGGATCTCGGTATATGATGCCCGTGTCAGGGCAGGGAAGGCACTTGCAAGGAGGCATGGAGTTGTTGCTGATATTGTCGTAGGGGTGCCGGATTCAGGGCTTGCGGCCGCGCAGGGATATTCGATCGAATCGGGGATACCTTTTGTACTGGCTTTTCATAAGAACAGCTACGTCGGAAGAAGCTTTATCAAGCCAACGGAAGAGGAGCGGAAATCAGCTGTACATATGAAGCTTTCCATACCGGAACATGTGGTTGAAGGGAAAAAAGTGGTTCTGATCGACGACTCTATTGTAAGGGGGACCACTATGAATCAGATCATCCGGATGCTCAGGGAAGCGGGTGCGTTGGCGGTACACGTAAGGATCAGTTCTCCGCCGTTTCTGTATCCCTGTTATTATGGTACGGATGTTCCTACAACGGGTCAGCTCATAGCTTCGGAGCATTCCCCGGAAGAAATATGCAGAACAATCGGTGCGGATTCCCTCGGATATCTTGCTCTTAGCGACTTTACCTGTATGGTTGGGAAACTACCGTTATGCAGCGCCTGCTTTGACGGAAAGTATCCGTTACTATAGAACCTCATTAATTAAGGAAAGGGATAGCGGTTCATGACGTAAGAATCCGTAATCGATTCCTCAGTTCGTGGAAGTGGAATATCTTGCAGGAATCTGATAGAATAAGCGGTAGTTTGAAAGGTTAGAGTTATCGGAGTATCCTATCGTTGTGATGCCTGTGATGATGAGCCATTATGTCATGCTGCAGCGGAACCTGATCTACACGGGAATCACCCGGGCAAAGAAGATCCTTGTGTTAGTAGGAACGAAGAAGGCGCTGTCCTATGCGGTTCATCACGTAACAGTGGATGAGAGAAATACCTGTTTAAAGGAACGATTGAGGAGATTGCTCCCAACTTTCGAAAGTGTTTCGCAGGATACGATCCGAAATACGGCAGGGCTTTATTTGTTCCCTGAGAATCCGCAGAGCCTGAATCTGGTGGCGGAGGAGGCGGATTACGGGAAACAGGATAAGAAGCCGTCTCACGAAGAATGGCTGAAGATCGATCTCTTTGAACGCCTGGCGAAGTCGGAATTTCGCAGTCGTTTCAGGCTCTCAGATAAGGATAAAGAATATATTTCCGAAAAGGGAATGGAAACGATCAGAGAGCACGCGAGGGACTTTGTGGCAAAACGGCTGGCTCCGGAAAACCCTGCCAACGACGGGAAACAGACACCGATGCGGGGGCATCCTGTTTTTATCGCACAGCATGCGACCGGAACCTGTTGCAGAGGATGTCTTGAAAAATGGCATGGGATTCCGAAAGGAAGGGAATTGTCTGAGGCAGAGCAGGAATATGTGGTGGATGTGTTGATGAAGTGGGTCAGGGGACATGTAATCTGATTAAAGTACTGACAGGATTGGAAAGGAACTATGAGAAAAATAACATTTTTGATGGTGTCTGTAATAACAATAAGCACATTCCTCTCTGGCTGCAATGGTAAGGGGGGAAAGCGGTAATACAACAAAGAAAGCGACAGATTTTCAGAGAAAAGTAACGAGTCTCGGCTACCGTTTGAATATAAGTGAAGCGAGTTATCCGATGAAGGGTTTGATGAAAAGCTGAGCGGATGTCGTATGGATCCAGAATAACTGCATATCCCATTCCCAGTATTATGCGGTTGTAAATGCTGCAAGGAAGTACGGGATTCCGGAGGAGATTCGGGAAAAGATGTGGCCGCTGCTGGTGGGAGAGCTTCTGTTTATAGGAAAGTCTACGGTTGACGGACGAGAGATTCTTTTGGTCGGGATCAGTTATGATAAGGACGCGCCGGGAGGAGATAAAAAGCATACCTGCAGGATCATTCATCTATTCGCGAAAGGCTTCTTTAACGAATAGATAGCGATGACCGCCGTAATAAGGATCAATATTCCGAGTATCCATACGGCGGGTTTGAAGACCGTATGGCACCGCATGGTTTCCATCATACATAAAGGGATCACTCTCTGCGGAATTAGAACCGCAAGGATCGTACAGGGCAGCATGCTTAAGGCCACTCCTTTTTTTGCTTCGCTGTTTTTTTCAAGAAGAAAAAGCACAGACATCACAAGCATTGCAGCGGCAAGCCCGAATACAACCGTCCCTGCATAATGGCAATACATCCACGAACCGTCCTCCTTCGGTTCCTTACAAGGCGAAAGGAACGTTTTTGTTCCTATGGTAAGAAGAAGCGTTTCTGCTATTAATGCAATGCCTGTTATAAATGATCTGTCTTTTTTCATAATCTTCTCCTTTGCGCCGGCTCATCTTTAAGCCGAAGCATTTCCCTGACTGCGTCACTTCGGTAGCGGATCGCGCACCTGTATTTTATCAGGAAAGTGCGTCTTTCTTAAGCGTTCCCGCGTCCATACGATACAGCGCATCCGCGTAATTCCTTGCTTCGTTTTCGTGCGTCACAACAACTACTGTCCTGTCCTGCTCGGCCGCCTCTTTAAAGAGCTTCAGGACAACCGCCGTATTTTCATCGTCCAGATCCCCCGTAGGCTCATCCGCTAAGATGATTTCCGGCTTTTTGATAAGCCCCCTTGCGATTGCCGCCCGCCTGAGCTCACCGCCGGAAAGCTCAACCGGCCTTGCGTCCTTTAATTCTTCAATATGCAGGCGCTTCATCATCTCTGACAGGTACTGCTCATCCACGCCCTGCTCGTTTTGGATCAGATAGGGAAGCAGAATGTTTTCTTTGACGGAAAGCGAACCCACTGCGTTCTGACCCTGGGGGATATAGCCGATGTGACGGTTCCTAAAAGCCGAAAGCGCTTCATCTGTCATCGCGTAAAGCGATTCCCCGTCGTATAATACGCTTCCCGTTGTCGGAGCTAAAAGCCCTGCCATGATGTTTAGCAGCGTCGTTTTTCCGCTTCCCGATCTTCCCATAATAACGGTAAGCATCCCGGGCTCCGGCGAAAAACTGGTTTCCTTAACTGCCGCAAGAACGTTGCTTTCCGTCTGCACCCCTGCCCGAAGAAAATCCTTTGTTACCCCTTCGACCGCAAGCCTCATCCGTTAACCTCTCTGAGTACCGTTCCGGGCTCCAGTCTTCCGATTCTTCCCGCCGCAAAGGTCGAGGATAAAGCACCCGCAAACAAAGCGGTCAAAAGGGAAAGAAGAGCCCACAGGAACAGGGAATGGGTCCCTGGCAGCAGAAAAGGAAGGTTTAATCTTCCCTCGATATAGTTTCCAAAAGGCAGAAAAACAAGAAATCCCATAAGAACTCCTGCGAGACTTCCGGCCAGACTGACGATACAGCCTTCTAACAGGACGATCCCCGAAACCTTTTTCCGGGACGCGCCGACGATCCGCAGCAAAGCAAACTCCCTTTTTCTCTCGTTTGTCATCATAAAAAACGCCGTAGCCAGAACACAGAAGCCTATGATCCATATAACAGCCATTAAAACGCCGGTCACCTCTGAAATACCGGAAAGACTGTCCGCGATACCGGAGATCATATTCTTGGTCTGTATGGCTTTTACCTTTTTCACATGGATGTTGATATCATTTAATACTTCTTCTGCAACAAATCCGTCCGCGACCTTGATCAGAACGCAGGAAACCACCCTTTTCGGATCGATATCCTTAAAATCGTTCATATTGCGCTCTAACGAGGACTGGATCAAAGCCTCGATCGTGTCCCGATTCATAAAAACCGCTGTATCATAGCTCGTCCCGGTCTTATCTAACTTTGCCGCGACCCTGACACCCACGCCGTAAAAGGAAAGCGTATCTCCTACAAAAGCGTTTAAATCATTCCCTACCACAACATCCTTAAAGCCCAGCGTCTCCCTGTAGCTTTTTTTGATCCAGGGTGTTATGGTAAAATCCGTTTCCGGATCAAAGCCGATCAGCTGTACCGGGATGGAGCAGCAGCTGGAACTCGTACTGGCCAGAAAAAACTGAGCCGAGATCTGTCCGATCCCCTCTCTGGCCGCGATCTTATTGTAAATACTCTCATTCATATAAAAATAGCCGGTATTCCCCTGCAAAACGATATTCGAGAGGTCCGCCTTGGTCGAAGCCTCATAGGGAACGACCATGATATCCGCGCCAAGTCTCTGTTCCAGCGAGGAAAAGCCTCTTTTCAACGACGACGTTACAAGGATCCCCGCGAACATGGAAAATGCGAGAAACGAGGCCAGAAGGATGAGCGCTGTGCTTCTTAAGGGTCTTCCCGCTACATTTTTAATCGCTATATTGTTCTTTAAGTTCATACTTTTGTTCCTTTGCGCTGATTTGACCTTAAGGCCGAAGCATTTCCTTGACCGGATACTTCTGCATAAACTCTGGCGTCTGATAAACTGTATCCCGGATGTGATTTTCATCAAAGTCCTGATCGGAATAAAGAAAGTATTCTTTGTCCACTTTGCGATCCTTGACCTGTCCGGGTCTTGCAGCTGTAAAAGGATCATCCTGCGATCCTGCCTCTTTCGCGTCCAGCGTGATATCCATATTGTAGTATCCCGCCCCCAGCTTTACGAGATTCCAGGCGTGGTACTCTTCTCCCCCGTCTGTATACAGGGTTCCCGTCAGGATCCTTGTATCGATCCCCAATTCCTTAAGCAGCCGGTAGGCCAGCACAGAGTAGCCCTGACAGCCTGCTTCATGATAGTAAAGCGCCGCATACGCCGTAGATTTTAAATGATTGTTTTCCTTTCCTTTATGTACCTGATCATACTGTACATGGGAGGCAATATAATCGTGTATAAACCGGATCCTTTCAAAATCGCTCCGGTATCCCGCTGCTTCGCATTCCCTGGCGATCTCCCCGACACGTTCGGTAACATAGGCCTCCTGTTTTAAGGTAGTATAGAATACCGGCAGAAATCTTACCGTATAAACAAATCTCTTCTTTTGCGGGCTCACACTGTACCGAAGCTCATAGCCCCCGGTCTGGAAGCGGATATAATCTCCGCCTGTTGGGTCACTGCTTTCATAGAGCGCTTCCTCATATAATGCCTTCGCGATATCGGGAAGAGAGGCTTCCGCGTCCGTTTTAGCGCTGAAGCTGATCGTAATACGGGAGGCGTGTTCTTTCAGCCCCGTTCGGATCGCTTCTATAGTTGCCTCACGGTTTTCGATGGAGATATCGGAATAATTCTTCCCTGCGCATCCGGCCAAAAGGCAAAGGACCCCGGTCATATAAAGAATTACGAGCAAGCACTTACAGCTCATTTTTTTATCTTGTTTCTTTTCCAAACGGCAGCCGCCGAAGCATTGACCATAAGCTCCTCCATGGGAATTCCTGCCGGACAGATATCTCTACAGGAAAGCGACTTTCCACAGCCTTCATAGATATGCTTTCTGTATTGCCTGTAAAAGGCTTTTTTCTGAGAATCAGACATGGCCGTCATAATCCGGACGGAGGGGACCATACCTGCCATTCCGAAAAAAACCCCCTCCGGGTAATAATTCGGACATATTTCCAGGCAGCACCCGCATTGCAGGCAGCGCGAACTCTGGTAGGCAAGGGAAAACTGTTCTCCATCTGTTTCATGCGCTGTTTCCTTAAGCCACAGCTCCATTTTCTTTAAGCTGTCAAACATGACCTGACGGTCTACGACCAAATCCTCAATGACCGGGAATTTTTTTAACGGCTCAAGGATGACAAGATCGGCTACATCATCAAGCCACACATCACAGGCCAGGCGCGGAATACGATCAACGACCATTGCGCAGGCGCCGCATTTTTTTTGCAGGCACCCGCACTCAAAGCGCACGGCTCCAAGCTCTCTGAGCGCTCCCGCTATATTCTGCCTTCCCCTGCTCCTGTCATATACATAGGAGAAATCCTCCCAATAGCTATCTAAATCCGGACTTTTCTGCCTGCGTATCCGAAAGATGATCTCCCTCGTCCGGGGAATATCGGCAGGGGCTTTCCTCTTTTTCATTCGATCACCACCCCGCCTTCCTGAAACAAGGCTCTGGAAGGGCGTCTGAACTCCTCTCTGCTTTCGGGATGATCCGCTCTGTAATGCGCCCCTCTGCTCTCCTTACGCCAAAGAGCCGAGCGCAGCATAGCTTCCGCCAGGTGTATCCTGTTCTTTTCTCTTTCCGTAAGCGCCTTGAGCGAAAGCTCCTTTAACCTGTCCAAGGCTGCTGATATGCCTTCCTCTGTCCGGACGATTCCCAGTCCGGACAATAAAATTTGACAGAGTGTGGTATCAAACTGACTGATACCGGAAATGCTGTCAGACTCTTCTCTCTGCCTGGTCCTTATTTCAGCTACCATACGGTCCCCGGCTTGGCTCTCCTTTTCCTCCGATCCAGCCCTATTCATCGGCCGAAACGTTTCAATATCATTGTGGTTCCCCGAAAAGGCCGATTCTTCCTCTAAAATCGTCTCCGCCGCTCTTCTCCCACCGTAGATCGCGCCTAGCAGGGAATTTCCGCCCAGGCGGTTCGCCCCGTGATAGATACCTGCACACTCGCCCGCGGCATAGAGCCCAGGGATATTGGTTCGATGTCCGGGATCTACATCGATCCCTCCCATAAAATAATGGATACCGGGAGATACGGAAACAGGTTCCTTCATCGGATCCTTTCCGGCATATAACAGGATCCCGTCTCTGAGATCCGACAGCTTTTCGTTCCATACTTTTTCGGAGATTTCCGTCATATCCAGAAAAACCTCTTCCCCTCGGTTCATGATCCGGTCATAGATTTCTCTGGAAACAACATCCCTGGGCATAAGATTCTTAAGCTCCGGATATTTTTCCTCCATAAAATAACATCGTTCTTTATCGCCGGATACGGGGTTTATAGAAAACAGTCTCCCGCCCTCGCCCCGGGCTGCTTCGGATACCAGGATCCGTTTAAACGGAGTAGGGATCGTCGTCGGATGGTATTGCAGCATCTCAAGATTGGAAAAGCGTACCCCCTGCGCGAAAACAGCCGCTGCGGCATCCCCGGTATTGGCTGCCGATCCGGTAACGTGCTTTGGAAAGAACCCGGACAAACCGCCCACCGCAAGCACCACCGGTCCGTAAAGCAATTCTGTCGCGCCTGTATAGTCGTTCTGAATAAATGCCCCCTTACAAACTCCGTCCTTGAGAAATAGATTAATAAAGGAATGGTTCTGGTATCTTAGGATCCTTTCCTCCTGTTCATACCGTCTTGTCGCGTCGATCAGAGCATTCGTCAAAGCCTTTCCCGTACTGCTCTTGACAAAGGCCGTACGCTTTTTCTTCTGCCCTCCGAAATTCCTGAGGAGGATCCTTCCGTTTTCCATCTGAAAGGGGACCCCCAGAGAGGAAAGCCACTCTATGATCCGGGGTGCCTGTGTAACAAGACCTCGGACAGCCTCTTCATCCGCCAGAAACGCGCCGCCACGCATTGTATCCGTATAATGCTCTTCTATGGTATCCGCCTCTCCCATGGTATCAAGGACCGCGTTGATCCCGCCCTCGGCAAGAACGGACTGCGCCCGGTACGAGGGCTGATTGGAGATCAGACGGCAGCTTTGTCCCTGCCCCGCAAGCCTTAAAGCGCAGGAGAGCCCGGATAATCCCGAGCCGATGATGTTGACCATTTATATCACCTGCCAGCGAATAAAATATACGGTAAAGCCGACACCTGCGATGAGCAGTATTACGGAGAGAATAAACAGAATATCGGTCAAAACCGATGCAAAGCTCTTTACACCCAGGGAAAGCATAAGCGGCTTGATATTGGTAAGCACATGCAGCAAAAGTGTCAGCACAAACAATATCTGAAAAGCGTATTCAATCGGACCGAAATATCGCAGCCGATACGCTCCCCCGGGAGTTCTTACCGGCAGAAACAGCCATACATGCAGGATCAGAAACAATAAAAGCCCGAATCCGCTGATCCGCCGGATCCAAAACAATCGGTTTTCACGGAAATAAGATACGCCCGAACGTTTACCGGCTTTTATGGAATCCGCTGTCAGCTTACAGCCGATGAGCATATGAATGAATACGAGTACTAACAGGACATAACCCAGATGCGAAAGAACAAGGTTTCCCCCGTCTGAAATGCCGCAGAGTACCAAAACTCCCCAGACGATATGGATCACAAATAAAAGCAGGATGGCAGATGTGATGATACTGTTGAACTTACGCATAACATTCTCTCTTCGGAAATGATTCGGCCGGATGGCCGAAGCGGCAGAAACCAGAGTTCCTGCCTAAGCGCACAATTTGCAGGCAAATTGGCGCAGACTTACGACCCGGCGTGGATTATTATATACCCATCTTCATCATACAGCTCCGAAACATTATACACATCCGCAGCTTCCTTTGACAACAGCAGTACATCAAATTTTCCGTAATCCGCTTTCGAAAGCATAAGCGCCGGGTTTTCCGTACGAATCCTCATCTGATTCTCCGGCAGACGGCTCTGAAAACTCCTTGCCATCTCATATCCTGTGCTGTCCGAAGCGCCGACAACGCAGCTGATATCCTCAAAAATTACCGGTATTTCCCTTCCCTCAAAAAAATCCCGCCAGGCGGACAGCTTCTCCTCATTCGGATGCAGCGCCTGATTGATCACAACAATATATTCTCCGGAGGGTTGCTTAAGAATGACAGAAGCTGAGGAAACTGCGTCTATGCGATTCCCGGCAGGGCTCGCTTCTAAACGAATCCCGGGAAAACCCGCCCCGATAAGCGCTATCCCAAAGATCAGTAATATAAGGAGAATATCCGCTATCCTGTGTCCAAGCGATCTTCCGAAACAGTTCACTCCTTCGCGTCCTCTAAAGCAAGCTCCACGGCTTCCTGAAACTGATTATAATTGATCGTTGCCCCGGAGATCGCGTCGATTCCCTTCAGCCCGCCGTTCGCAACTAATATCGAAGCATATTCATCACAGGCAGCGACCGCTTTCTGGGCTTTATTATAGTAATCCTTATTCGCAACCGCTCCGCCTTCCTTACCGTAATCAACTCCTTTTTTCGTTCCGTCCGGCTCAAAGGTCTCAAACGAACAATCACTGATTTTTCCATCCTGAATCGAAACGACAGCTACCCCGTATCCGTTTCCTTCGTTGGAGCCGTCCTCGTTTTCGTATACAGCGCTTTGTCCCGTATACGTTCCGTCCTTATAGTTTTTTTCGCCGCACCCGGCTACAGGCAAAAGCAGGGTGCAGGTAAGTACTAACAGTATTGTTTTTTTCATAATCATTACCTTTTTTTTATATACGGTAGTGTCAAGTCTGACACTCCTTTTTGTTACTAAATCCTTTATTTTCAGGAGGTTTAAATAAAATGAGCATTAACCTCCCTTTTTGGTATAATGTCAACGACCAAGAAGACACTCCAGAAAGGAGC
>JAFSXN010000163.1 GCA_017444015.1 Lachnospiraceae bacterium
GGAAGTCCATGACAACGAAATGAGTTTTTCCGTCCTTTTCCCTGATACGGGTACCACGACCGATGATTTGCTTAAACATCGTCATACTCTCGATGCTTTTATCAAGAACGATAAGTTTTGTCATCTTACAATCGGCACCGGTAGACAAAAGCTCGGATGTTGTTGCAATGACGGGATATGGAGAAGATACCGAAATGAAGTAATCCTGTTTGCTTTTTCCGTAAATATCACTCCCAGTAATTCGAACGACATAATCTGGATTTTCTGCGACCATATCTGAATTACAATTAACTAAGGCAACTCGCATGCGATCGGCAGCATCTTCCGTAGCACAGAACACTATTGTCTTTTGCATTCTGTCCGTGCTCTTTAAATACTCTGTAATCTCACTTGCAACTTCGTCAATTCTGTCCTGAAGGATTACTCCCCCAGGGTAATCATAGTCCTTATTGTTATAGACGCGATCTTCAATTATATTTCCAAAGATATCCGTCTGTCCCTTGTAAGGCCGCCATCCATCAGAGATATTCAGAGTTTCATTAATAACTTTGAACGGTGCAAGAAAACCGTCGTCTATTCCCTGTTTTAAGCTGTAGGTATATAGCGGTTCACCGAAATAGTCCACATTGGAAACTTTCGCGCTTTCCTTCGGAGTCGCCGTCATCCCGATCTGAATTGCAGTAGAGAAGTATTGTAGTACCTTCCGCCAGTTACTATCTTCCTTGGCACTTCCCCGATGGCACTCGTCCACAATAATCAAGTCAAAATATCCTGACGGGATTTGTCTGAAATGCTCTTCATCATTCTGTCCTACCATTTGCTGATAAAGAGCGAAGTTAATATCATATGATTTTATTTTTGACAGACATTCCTTGTCGGAAAAATCTACTTTATAAATGTTGTTTTGTAATGGTGAAAAGTCCTGCTCAATACTCTGGGTAACCAGAAGATTACGATCTGCAAGATAAAGGACTCGTTCTACTATTTCTGCTTTCAAAAGTCTGTAGACAATCTGAAATGCTGTATATGTCTTACCTGTACCTGTTGCCATGACGAGAAGGATTCTGTTCTGACCCTTTGCTATGGCTTCCACAGTTCGGTTTATCGCATTCCTTTGATAGTATCTTGGAGGATATGTGGTCATAGAAGAGTAGTACGGCTGATTGATGATAGCGGATTCAGATTCCGTAATGCCAATACCCTTATAATAGTCTTCGATAGTCTTATCTGTAATCTCTAATTCCATCGTGGGATTATCGTTTTCCGTCAGTTCTCCCTGTTCAGCTATCAGCAGATTGTCCTTTACTCTTGTCTTCAGTTCTTCTTTTGCCTTCTCTATGTCATCAAAATTCTTGGATTCACCGTAGTATCTCGCAATCAGTTCATCTGGAGAAGGAAAATCCGATAATGATATCAGGCATTCCTTTCCCGTCAGGAAATCGTGCTCAAAGAAAGCATCTCCATTAGAAGAGTATGCAAACGGCAAATCCATCATCATGGCATAGGTCATGGCTTGCTGAAGCCCAAAGGATACCGTATGTTTGTTATCCTTAGCTTCTACAATAGCAATCGGTTTTGCATCGTTCAGATATAGGACATAGTCTGCATATTTTGGATTCTTTCGTACAGCCATATTCCCTTTTAGACTCATGCGACCGTCTGTGATTTTATATTTTATAGAGACCTTAGTCTCCATCGTTATCTGATCAGCCCATTTAGCCTGTATCGCTGGGGTAATATAATTCAGCTTGATGTCTTCTTCTGACATATCTTTTTTATTTAAAATCGGCATATCTATTTACCAAATAAAAAAAATTTTTGTTTGAATTTCTGTCATTTCAGATTCTCTCAGATCCGTCAGATCTAACAAAATCCTTTACTATATTGTATAAATTCCGCTGAAACGTGTCAATCACGAAAAATCCAGGTAGAGGTTCTGGCTAAGGAAGGATCTGAAATAAAATGACCTTAGCCGATGGATCTGGTTAAGGTCATGGATAGCTGTGTTATTTATTGATTATTGCTTTCTTTTTCTTTCTTTATTACTCTTTATCTTTTTGGATCGCAAAATATCCGTTATTGCCTTTTTCGGAGGTTTGAGGATATTCAGAGTTACCTTTGGGATGGCTTCGTGTCAAAAGGCAAACTCCTTTATCCTCAAAAGGGCAATTTCGTTTATCCTCCCCTATTCCACAAAACTCGGAACAGAGATCAGAATAATTTCGAATTATTGCTCTCGGAAATAATCAGAAGAAAAGTGAATGTTCCGGAGAGAAATCTCCCCTCCAGAATACAATCAGGATGGATTGGAAGGATCCTCTTTTCTCTTTTTCATTCCTCTATATTTCCTTTGAATGCCTTTATTTACGGGATTTTTCTTTGTTTTTCTCTGTAAAAATTCTTTTGGATTCCCTTAGTTGATAGTTACGGTAAGGTCATGATCTGAAAAAAAATGACCTTAGCCGATGATTCTGGTTAAGGTCATGGATAGCTTTGTTATTTATTGATTATTGCTTTCTTTTTCTTTCTTTATTTCTCTTTATCTTTTGGGGTCGCAGAATATCTTTTATTGCCTTTTTCGGGAGTTTTTAGGATATTCGGGGTTGCCTTTGGATATAGAGTTTTTCATGACCTTGGATTTATTATATCCCATAACGGTTCTGGTGCCCAGCCAATTATTACAAAAAGGCTATTATTTCAGGCTCAAATCAAGTTCTCCTCCTTTAAATAACCCTTTACCGATTCTACAAAGGATTGAGCATTTTCAATCTGATCCTTTACCTCTTTCTTGGAAATAAGGTAAAAATCATTATAGTCACTGCCAGTTCTTGCATCAAACAGTATTGAGATAATATCCGATAGCTGAGTATCCAGTTTCCCCGTTTTTATATATCTTTTGCGGAATTCTGCAATTACTCCACTATGTTTCCGCATATCGACTCCATCATTGGCCAATACTGCTCTCATCGAATGAAATATCGCATAATATGACCTGTTAGCCGACCCTCTATAATCCTCAGATTGTTCAAGTTCTTTCGCAGACTGTAAGCATTCTTCCGCATGCTCTAGCCTTACTTTTATCAGACTTTTTCTATCTTCATCCTGCATATTTTATACCCTCTCTGATAATATTCTGATAGAACGGAAGAATTTCTGCATATCTTACCAACTGGTCCACGGGTTCAACCATAACGGATACCGTCACATCATGTTCCAGGCTTAGACGACTCGATATTTTGGAAATTTCTTTTCTATATTCAGATATCTCTTCCTGAGATAGTGGAACAAAAAGGATAATATCTACATCGGATTCATCGTTGAAATCGCCCCTTGCATAAGAACCGTATAGATAAGCATCCTTTATTTCTCCTAGTATTTGTTCATTTGCCGTATAAGCTTTTTTAAATATGTCTTTTGCTTGATTTATATCACACATACTCGCTCCATTTAGTATAATTTTATTGCATGGCATTCTACAACTATTAGTTTATCATTTGTAATATATTCCTCCATCCCCTATTATCCCAATATTATTCGTATTTAGATGAGGCTATATTGTAGTAAAAGGTCATATAACAAGTGGTTTAATAATCTTCTCCAGTTCCAGTATTAGTTCTTTAACATAGGGGTATAGAGTCTTATTATCAAAATTTAATACGGTTTTATTGCTTATTTCATTATTGATCACCGTGTTATTGGCTTGTGAATTAATGACAGTCGCATTAACTTCATTATTGAGTTGGGTCTTATTGTCCATAAATGATACCTTTTATCCAGGGCTATATTCAGTCTCGCTTATTATCTATATCTTACAATCTTTTTTTATTAATTATTCTCACCATGCCAATACGATTATGATAAACTATCAGCTTCCATGACCGCTTCGTTGCCTGTGGCTTGCTTGGTTTTTTTTCTCCAATTTCTGTACTGGCCAGTAGTTACCCTATTATCCGCAGGTTTTTCCGCATTAGTCGGTATTGCCCATACATTCCCAAACTTAGCCACTCCTTCAATTTTTCCTTGGGAGCAAAGGATTTGAACGGTTCTGGGGGTGATTCCCCATTTTTTTGCGGTATCTTTTACAGTAATATAGTTGTCTATCATAATTACCTTCCTATCAGAGAAATTATCAGTATAACAATAGCATAATCGTGACAACGAAAAATGTCAATCTTTTACTATAACGACGATTGTGGTATTATCGGTATAGTCCGATTTGTAAGAGAAAGCAGGTTCCATTCTATGAAAAGCAAGAAAAACCTGAATAAAATCGTAATAACCAGTCTGATCATACTTGCTATTTTAAGCATTTATGCCTTATTTTCCATTCCCAGTAAGAAGATGGACTTTAAACAGCAAAATACTGTAAAAGCAGAGTCCGCTGCTTCCTCTTACTCTTCCAAGGGTGATTTATCGCCAAACACGGTTTCTGAATTAGCATCCGAAGTCGAAGCATCCTATTCCAGTCAATATAACGATACTGACCAATCGGTAGAGACCAGCCCAATTCCCGCAGCTACTGTCGCTGAGCAATCGGAGAATACCCTAAATAACTCTAATGTTTTAGATACCCCTATTGCCTCCGGAACAATGGAAGTCCATTTTCTGGATGTCGGACAGGGAGATGCCACCTTGATCACCTGTGACGGTGAAGCTATGCTGATTGCCTCAGGTGACCCCAATCAAGGTACCAAAATTCAGCTTTATCTCACGAAACAAGGGATTTCTTCTCTCAAATATCTTGTTCTTTCTCATCCTGACTCTGACCATATCGGCGGAGCTCCCGTTATTATTACGAAATATGATATCGGAACCGTCTTTATGTCAGGATATCAGAAGCCTGACGGACACAAAACTTCCGAAAGACTGCAGGAAGCCTTATCCTATAAATATATCAATCCTGTGATACCGTCTGTTGGGAGTTCCTACCGTCTCGGGAATGCGGATTTTACTTTTATTGGTCCGATCAGTTATCAAGCCGATGAACCAAATAATGCTTCCCTTGCTCTAATCGTTCAATATGGGAACAACCGTTTCCTTTTTACTGGCGATGCAGAAGAGACAGAAGAGAATGATATCCTGAATACAGGAATAAATATCCAGTCGGATGTCTATAAGGTCGGGCATCACGGAAGCAATTCTTCTTCCAGTAGTCCCTTTTTACAGGCTATCCGACCAACCTATGTCGTTATTAGCTGCGGAAGGGATAATACTTACGGTCATCCCCATGATTCCACTTTGCAAAGACTAAACTCCATTGGAGCGAATATCTTTCGGACAGATCTGCAAGGAACCGTTGTTGCTGTATCTGATGGCAATAATATATACTGGTTAACGCTTTTCGGTGCCGATTAATCGGACTCGCAAACGCAATTTCAGTACGTTTGCGTTATCAGAAACGGCAATTAATTGCGTTCGCGAGTATAACTTGGAATACTGTTCCTTCTGTGACTGAAATAGGTAATTCTATTGTTGCGGGAGAAAATATAACGAATCCTTCCACGACAGAAAATACTGTAACAAGCTCAAAAGTGGGTCATTACTATATCAATGATAATAATAAGTATTTTCATAAAGAACCGTGTCAATATATCTATGAAGATGCCAATCCTTATACTCATTACTGGAAGGATACGACCCGAGAAGAATTGATTTCACAAGGTTATGTCCCCTGTACTGTTTGTAGACCTTAGCACCATCCATCGTATGGATCTAAGGATTACATACTGATGAGCTTTCAGTTATTGTCTGAGTAGAGCCGAACTGTTCTTAGGGATAACTAACAACCTGTTCTTGGGGAATTTGGAGAGCTTGTCCCTGTGAAGGGTCCACATATTGTTCCTGAGGATATGTGTTGATCTGTCAAATCTCGTACTCATATTGCGTAAATTCCTCCAAATCGTGTCAATTACGAAAATCTGAAAAAAAGACCTTAGCCGTAAGTTTCGGTTAAGGTCATGGATAGCTATGTTATTTATTGATTATTGCTTTCTTTTTCTTTCTTTATAACTCTTTATCTTTCTGGGTCGCAGAATATCCGTTATTGCCTTTTTAGGGGGTTTTCAGGATATTCGGGGTTGCCTTTGGATAAATTCGGCGGCTTTGCTCCAAGGAATTGATAAAGGTACGTTTTCATCATCCCATTGTAGATCTTCCGGTTTTTATCCGCCTTTCGTCCCATATACTTCTCGACATCCGAATAGCCCGTAATGATAAACGCAGACCAGTCCGAAAGCCTCCGATACGCCTCGCCCAGCTCCGTATACAGCTTCGGAAGCTCCTCTTTTTCTCCCAGCCGCTCCCCATAGGGCGGATTTGTGATCAGGAACCCATACTTTTTCGGATGATTTAGCTCGGACACCGGTCGCCCCTGCAAATGGATCAGCTTCTCAACGCCTGCTGCCCTGGCGTTCTCCCTGGCGGAAGCAATGATCTCCCCGTCGATATCATACCCCTGTATGTCCGTTTCTACATTCAGATCGACCAGGTCCTTTGCCTCCTCGACCGCCTGCTCCCAACAGCTTTCGTCAATAATATTTGTCCACTTCATCGCCGTAAAACTGCGCTTCATCCCCGGAGCGATATTCGCCGCGATCAGCGCCGCCTCGATCGGGATCGTCCCGGACCCGCAGAACGGATCGACCAGGATCCGATCCTTATGCCACGGAGACAGAAGCAGCATCGCTGCCGCCAGATTTTCCGAAAGCGGAGCCTTGCTCACGAGCTTCCGATAGCCCCGCTTATGCAGCGACTCCCCGCTGGTATCCAGCCCGATCGTTACGATATCCTTCATAATCGTGACCCTGAGAGGATAGGCGTCCCCGCTTTCCTCAAACCAGCTTGTATGGTAGACCTCCTTCAGCTCCTCAACGATCGCCTTTTTGATGATCGATTGGATATCGGAGGGACTGAACAGTTTGCTTTTGATGCTGGCAGCCTTGGCAACCCAGAATCTGGCGTCCTTCGGAAGATAGTTCTCCCAGCGGATCTCTTTAGTTTTATCGAATAATTCCGTAAAGGTCTCCGCACGAAAAGAAGCAGCCTTGATCAGGATCCGTTCCGGTGTCCTGAGAAAAACATTCGCCCTGGCCACCGCGCTTTTGTCTCCCGGAAAAGTAACCTTCCCGTCTGAAGCCTCCGAGATCGTAAGGCCAAGATCGTTGATCTCCCGTTTCAAAACCGCCTCCATACCAAAGTGGCAGGGCGCAATCAGTTCATATTGCTGCATATCTTCTTCGCCGATGTATTTCCCTTCTTAAATATAGAAGTTTCTAATTCGTAATCCCAAGCGCCATATTCTGAAGCGTATCGATCGCGTCAGCCCGCTGCTTTGCAGTAAGGGTATCGGACGCATCCTCGGAAAAGACCTTTTTCAACTCGATTTCGTCCTGCTCTTCCTTGTTCTCAGACCCGGCGAGCTTCCCCGCCAGCTCAGATGTCTCCTCATCCTCACCCTTCAGAGCCTCTTCCCTGGCTTCTCTGGCCTCGATCTCCTTGTCATAATCATTCTTCGAGATCTCGCCCTTCAGATACATCTGCTCAAGCTGGCTGTCCGTATAGCCCGCATAAGACGTAATCTGCGTTCCCTGGGCTTTCGTTTCAATGGCCGGTATCTCTTCCTCGTCCTCCGGCTTTTCGGGAGCCTTGATCTCAATATTCGGAGTCTCCGCCGGAGCATTATAAACGCCCGCAAGCTCCTGCTCTACGATATCAACATGGCCGAATCTGTCATCCTCCAGCTTTTTCTCGCTGTCTTCCTTTACCTGAACAGTATCACCATCCTCGGAAACCGAAACGACATCCTCAAGCTCCTTCTGCTGATCTGTACTGTCGTTCTTTTTCTCAGAAACCTTCTCCGGCGTATCGGGAGAAGCTGCTCTAACATTCTGTACCCGGCCCGTCTCGATCGGAGCGATCGAAAAACCGCCAACCGGCATGATCTGCATCCCTGCCATAATTCTGACCTCCTTATCCCGGCAGCTTCAGTTTTCCTGAGCTGCAAAAAACGTAACCCTAATATGAGGACCGCCTTGCGATCCTGCTGCCCGATCCTGAACAAAAACTTGTTCTATATAAGAAACAATACCACAATTTCGCTTATTCTACAACAATTTTATGTAAACTATACTTGAATTGGATTTTCTTGTAGCCGCTCCTCGTATTTTATACTGGTTAACGTTTTTCATTGCCGATCAATCGGACTCGCAAACGCAATTCCAGTACATTCGCTTTATCATAAGCGGCAACTAATTGCGTTCGCGAGTATATGTTATGCTTTGAATCAGTTAAGAAAAATTTTATTTTTCAGCGGTTCCTAAAGAAAGAATAAAAAATCTAAACAAAAAAAGTTCCAAATGTTTCGTTTGTTAACCATTTTTTTATTCTTTTTTTATAAAAACCACAAGAACTTGTGGTTTGTGAAGTTTTTACTACTATTTTAAAAAATGTATTGTTTTTTTATTCACTTTGATATATAATGACTTTCGTAAGCGAGGTTCAACCCTTCAATGGAACCTCATTTACGACCCCTTATTAATTATTTATACTCCCCTCATCGTAGCCCGTTGGTTCCCCCATCGGGCTACATTACTGTCTATCACATTGAAAGGAAAAAATTATCATGGATAAAAAAGAACTTGCTCTGAAAAAGCACGAGGAATGGAACGGCAAAGTAGAGATCGCGCTCCGGGCGGAGCTCAATACCATGGAGGATCTTTCCATTGCCTATACGCCGGGGGTCGCGGAGCCCTGCCTGAAAATAAAGGAGGATGCGGAGCTCTCCTATACCTATACGAGACGCGGCAACCTGGTGGCGGTCGTGACTGACGGAACCGCAGTACTGGGCTTAGGAGATATCGGTCCGGAGGCCGGAATGCCGGTTATGGAGGGAAAATGCTGTCTGTTCAAGCGTTTCGGAAACGTAGATGCCTTTCCTCTCTGCGTCCGCAGCAAGGATGTCGACGAAATCGTTAATACGGTCGCTCTTCTTGCAGGCTCCTTCGGAGGAGTAAATCTCGAGGATATTTCCGCGCCGCGCTGTTTTGAGATCGAAAAGAAGTTAAAGGAGCGCTGTGATATCCCGATTTTCCACGACGATCAGCACGGAACAGCCGTTGTTGTTCTCTCCGGCCTGATCAACGCCTTAAAGCTCGTAGATAAAAAAATTGAGGATATCGAGGTGGTCGTGAACGGTTCCGGCGCTGCCGGCATCGCGATTACCAGGCTGTTAATGAAGACAGGTCTGAAAAATGTTGTTCTCTGCGATACCAGGGGAGCAATATATAAAGGAAGAGATAATCTGAACAGCGCCAAGCAGGAAATGGCGGAGGTTTCCAACCAGAAGCTGAAAAAGGGGAGCCTTGCCGACGTTCTGAAGGGCGCGGATGTTTTTATCGGTGTTTCCGCTCCGGGCGTTCTGACCGCTGAGATGGTCCGGACCATGGCGGACAAGCCCATTGTTTTTGCTATGGCGAATCCGACTCCGGAGATCATGCCCGGGGAAGCTAAAGAAGCCGGGGTTGCGGTTATGGGAACCGGACGCTCGGATTTCCCGAATCAGATCAACAATGTTCTGGCCTTCCCGGGGATCTTTCGCGGGGCGTTAGATGTCCGGGCAAAGGATATCAACGATGAGATGAAGCTGGCTGCCGCTTACGCCATCGCTTCGATTGTAACAGAGGAAGAGTTAAGTCCCGATTATATCATTCCGAACGGCTTTAACGAAAAGGTCTGCCCCGCAGTGGCAAAGGCCGTAGCGGAAGCAGCCAGGAAAACCGGGGTTGCGAGGATCTGATCCTGTGTTAAAGCAGTTCATCCCCGTTTATAATCCTTTGAACCGAATCCCTGTATTTATTGGCCTTGACTCCTGAAGCAGAAATAAGGGTGAGATGAATTGCTTTATCCGGGCAAACCTCCGTTCTAAACGCCTCCCTTTTATGGATCAGATCAGCCTCAACCTCCTGATCGATAACAAACTCTTTATCCGTATACTTCATTTCGCACATGTTTATGATTCCGTCTTTTCTGTCGATCAGGAGGTCGATCTGAACAGCCGGGGTTGTATCCTTGCTGCGCCATGCATAAATACCTGTTTCAACGCCGCTTATTCCGAGGATGTTTTTAATTTCGCTGATATGGTTTAAACAAACTATTTCAAACGCATTGCCTCTCCAGGAATAATATCCCGGTGAAGCAATGTAATTCTCCCACGAGGATATATTTCCCTCCTCTGTGCATTTCAGACTGAACAATATAAACGGGTCTGTGAGCTGGTACAGGGATCCCTGCTTAGGCGTTGTATAATTTCTGTATTTCCTGATAAAACCACACTCTGCCAATTCGTTCAGAGTCTTTGTCAGCGGCTCCCCATCACCTATGGCACGAACCTTTGCCAGCTCGGCACGTGTCAGACCATCCTTGCTCTTTGCTAATACCTCTATCACCTGATAATGCTTACCGGGATTTTTAAACAGCGATTCAAACAGATTCCGATACTCGTAATGCAAATCTCCATATCCGTTAAAAATCAGAGCATCTACATTCTGTGCGAGACTGTACCTTTCATCAATCATATTCAAATAAAAGGGTATCCCGCCAAATATCATATATGTCTCTATGATCTGCCTGTTTGTCATAATAATATGATTCTGTTCAAGCAGCTCCCTGCATTCTCTGAGGGTAAACGGCGCAAGATGTATCCTGCGGCTGATCCTGTTATAGAACCCGCCTTTATCAGAAAGCAGATTATTTATTATCCATGACGTTGCCGATCCGCAAACGATTAACATCAGGTCTTTCTTTGAGGATCCCCAGCTGTTCCAAAAATAATCCAGGGCACTCTTGAAATCCGATCTTGCTGTATCCATCCACGGAAGCTCATCCAGAAAAACCACTCTTCTTCCGCTGTATGCGTCTCTTTTGACATCTTCACTCTCCAAAATGCCCTTTAATCTTAAAAAAGCTTCAAACCAGTCTTTCGGGATCGCCCTTTCCCTGCATCCATATTCTATTAACGATGTATGAAATGCCTTCAATTGTCCTCTGGTATTCCGGGCATTTATCCCTGTCGCATAGAACGAAAATCTTTCTCCAAAGTACTCTTTAATAAGAAACGTTTTTCCTACCCTTCGTCTCCCATACACAACCACAAACTCCGGGCGTCCGGAATTAATACAATGATTCAATATTTCTTTTTCAGCTCTTCGTCCGATCATGGCGTTTCTTCCGTTTTTTGCGTATAATCCTCTAACTTATACTACAAATATACTATGTCAGAGGATTATAAGGTATTTTTGCTTCTTATTTCTATTTTTCTTAAAATACCATATTAACGCACGGAAGTCAAATATATCAGCGTACTCACAAAATCCCCCCAGAGGCTCCCGATCGTAAGGCCGAGGTTCATAAGGACGGAGCCCGTAAGCGACAGGGAATCCTCTTTATCCGCAGGGATGGCCTGCAGCTGTCTTCCGGAGCCGATGTCTGCCGCGATTGCCTCTTCTGTCTCTTTTTTCCGATCAGAAAAACCGAGAACTCTGTCCTCCGGGCAAACCTCATAGACCGCCTCAGGCGAAAGCCCCCGCAGCCTGATCCTGGTACTCCGATGGTTGGGACGGCCCAGGACCTGAACATACAGTACGATTGCCTCCGTCCGGTCCTTAGAGACAACCTCGATACAATCGTAATAATGATTCTCCCGGTAGGAAGCCAGTCTGTAATAATCGCCGTTCTGGATCAAAAGGTGATATTTATGGTACAGTTCTGTCTGTCTCTTGATCTGCTCCCTCTCCTCTTCCGAGATCTTTGTCACATCCAGCTCATAGCCGAAGGTCCCAAACAGCGCCACCTCGCCTCTTGTCTTAAACGGAGTCGTCCGGAACACTTCGTGATTCGGGCAGTCGCTGACATGGGCACCCATAGCCGAAAGCGGGTAGCAGAGCGCAGTCCCCTCCTGAATCAGGAGCCGCTCGATGGCATCCGTATCATCCGAACACCAGATCTGCGGACTGTAGTAGAGCATTCCCGGATCAAATCTGCCGCCGCCCCCGGAGCAGTTCTCTAACAAAAGCTCCGGAAAATCCGTAACCAGCCGTTCCTGTAATTCATACACACCTAACATATACCTGTGCAAAAGCTCTCCGGCCCTGTCCGCAGGCAGAGTCGCGTTTCCGACATCCGTCAAAGCCCGGTTCATATCCCACTTCACATACACAATATTGGCGCTTCCAATAACCTCCCGGATCCGTTTGTATACAAGCTCAACTACCTCCGGTCTTGAAAGATCCAGAACATATTGATTGCGAAGGAGTGTGCCGCGCCTCCCCGGAACCCCGATGGCATAATCCGGATGCTCCCTGTAAAGCGCGGAATCCGGCGAGATCATCTCCGGCTCGACCCAGATCCCAAACTGCATCATCTTAGGGAAGCGCTGATTTAAGCGCTTCCCTGCGCCGAACGCGCGGGACGAAGTCCCTTCCTCTGCGCGTTCGTGCGCATCTCCTACTAAGGAAACGCTGTTAATCAGCGTTTCCTTAGAGATCTCCCCGGAGCCCTTTACCCGGATTGAATTCACCTTATCGACAAGGGCTTTCAAACCGCCCTTCAGCTTCTTCTCATTGACGAACCAGTCTCCCAGGGAGCTGTTGTCGTCATTCCGCTCACCGAACCACCCGTCGTCCATAACCAGCATCTCGATCCCAAGCTCCGCCGCCTGTTTCGCGATGCCGATCAGCTTGTCCGAATCGAAATCAAAATAGGTCGCCTCCCAGTTATTGATAAGGATCGGGCGCTTCTTATCCCTGTACGGACTTCGGATCAGATGCGTCCGGTAGAGATCGTGGAAGGTATGGGTCATCTGATCAAGGCCGTCACTATACACCATGACGACCTCCGGCGCGGTAAAGCTCTCTCCCGGAGCGAGCTTCCATTTAAAATGCGTCGGGTGGATCCCCATCAAAACCCGGAGACTGTCAAACTGGCTCACCTCGGTCTGAGCGATGAAATTCCCCGAATAGACGAAATTAAAGCCGTAAACTCTGCCCTGCTCCTGCGTCGTACTCTGATCCAGGATCGCAAGAAACGGATTCTCCTGATGGCTGCTCTCTCCCCGAAGGGACCCCACCGAAAACCGCCCCCTGGGAACAGGCCGTCTTTCGATATGCCGCTCCTTCGCCCAGCCGCCGTGAAGAGTCAGAGCCTCGTAATCCTCGTTATCCATATCCAGACACAGCGACATTACCTTATCAAGCCAGATCGGTGCTTTCCCTGTATTCTCTACGATAACGCTTCTGGTAATAACATCGAGCTTCTTAAAAACCGTATAAAATAAAATCACCGAAAGCCCCGTCAGCCGGTCGATCGTATGAAGCTCCAGGGTATCCGCCTCATCCTCCCCCGCAAAGGTCGCAGGGAGGCCGGCAAGCGCAGGCCTTCCGGGATAGATCCGATAATCTTCAAATAACAAAGTTATCGCACGATGTCCCTCCTGCGTCTCCACTTCGATCGCGCAATCTCTGAAATCCCCGGTCCCGTAGGCCGGATACTCAAAGGGAGCGGAATCCAGAAAAATCCCCCGGTCTCTGTCATTATTCGACGGAAGGAACGGATGCTCATAAAGTCTTGCCGAATATCGAAGATCGTTCAGCCCCACGGAGCCTTTCCCTTTGGAAGCGACCTCATCCTCCTGAAGCTCAAACCTCCTCCCGTAATACCCATGTACCAAAAATCCCTCGTCATCCACCACGTGAATCACATAGCTGGAATGAGGTGTATCTAATTTCCAGGTTTTTATACTTTCAAAATATTCAATACTCATATAATATTTCCTTTTATTATACTTCTTCCTGTACTATTTAGTGGAATTACACAACTGTTTTCCCACCCTTAGTACCGTTTTAGTGATCTTTCGTTTTTTGAAAGATCACCGTCCGGAGGCGAGAGCGGGTCGAACTCGAATTTATACTGGTTAACGCTTTTCGGTGCCGATTAATCGGACTCGCAAACGCAATTTCAGCACGTTTGCTATAACAAAAACGGAAATTAATTGCGTTCGCGAGTATATCATATTTGCGCAGCGGACTCTCCATTTAATATCTGCATATTCTTCTGAATCATCTCACACCTCTGTTTCACACAATCCACCGACCGCAGCTTATCCTCCGGCGTATGGAACACATAATCCGTCAGCCGCTCGATCGTCGTTGTCGCGACATGCACCCTTGTATCCGAAGACGCGTAATAGATATACACATCCCCGTTTTCCCTTGCGATCGCGCCGTTTGTAAACACAACATTCGACACATCGCCGACTCTCTCTTTCCCGTAGGGCGCAAGCAGCACACCCCCGGGCTCAGCGATCACCTTCGAAGGATCCTTCAGATCTGTAGCAAAGGCATAGAGCACATACCGAAGCCCCGCCGCTGTGTTTCGCACGCCATGCGCAATGTGTATCCAGCCCTGATCCGTCTTTATGGGAACCGCTCCCGCGCCGTTCTTCGCCTCGGTAATGGTATGATATTTCCGTTTGCTTGTGATCAGCTCTTCGTCAATCACGGCATGGGTGATATCGTCGCAGAGACCGAAGCCGATCCCTCCCCCGGAGCCGGTATCGATGAAATCGTCCATGGGTCTGGTATAAAACGCGTATTTTCCGTTTACAAATTCCGGGTGCAGAACGACATTTCTCTGCTGGGGCGAGCGAAGGGTCTTCAGATTATCCAGTCTCTCCCAGGTCTTTAAATCCTTTGTCCGAACGATCCCCGCTGCCGCCACTGCCGCGGAAAGGTCCGGATTCTTCGTATCCTTTGACTCCGAGCAGAATACACCGTAGATATACCCGTCCTCATGCTTAGTGAGACGCATATCGTACACATTCGTTTCCTCCGGACATGTATCCGGCAGCTCGATCGGGTAATCCCAGAACCGGAAGCCGCTTGTCCCCGTTTCGCTCTCTGCCACTCCGAAGAAGGATTTCCGGTCCGCGCCCTCGATCCTTGCGATCAGATAAAACTTCCCATTTAATTCGATCGCGCCGGAATTCATCACCGCATTGACTCCCAGCCGCTCCATAAAGAACGGATTCGTCTCGATATTGAGATCATATTTCCAGGTCAGCGGAATGTGTCTCCTTGTCAATACCGGATTGACATAGCGGTCAAAGATCCCGTTATAGATATCCGCCTTTCTGTTCGGCGCTTCAATTAACTTATTATACTTTTCCAGTTCCACATAGTAATTCGGGTGCAGCATAATCCTTCCTCCTGTTTTACTTATTTTGCGTTGTTTTTTTGATGGGAAACGCTGATCAAAGCGTTTCCCGCGCGAAATTCGCAGGTGCGCAACCCTGGCTGCTCGCAGCCAACGGGCGCTTGCGCCTTTCCGATGCGAATTTCTGCGCATCTTTGATCTCTCTTAATGACCTCAAAACACATCCGTCCGTTATGATAGGGGCATTTCCACTCCTCAACGATCGGCTTGTCCGGATCCGGCATATGATCTTCCTTTACCGCATAGAACCACTCCGAGCCCTCTCTGTGATCGATCTGATACTCCTTAATATAGCCCCAGACATCCTTTGCCGCGGCAAGGAGCTTCTCATCCCCGCTCTTTTCATACCCGTTTAAGAACCCGACCACCGTCTCCGCCTGGACCCACCAGATCCGGTCGGTATTGTCAACGCCCCTTTCACACTCGTTTAACAGCGAATGATCCACGTAGGCTCTCTCATAGATCTTCTTTGTCAGAGCCGCCGTAACAGGCCGAAGCCGCTCTGTATACACTTCCTCATCCAGGATCTCTAACGTCCGGTCCACAAGCCATGCCGTCTCGATATCGTGACCGTAGGAGTGAAGATCGATCAGGGAATGGAAGTCCTTATCAAAGAAGACCTCCTGCCTCATAAGCGTTGGATTGTAGATCTTATCCGCAATCGTATCAAGCATAAACTCCAGACGCTTCTTCGTAAAGGCCGCCGTCTCAGAAAGCTCCGCAGACGTATCGTTTTCTGATTTCGTCACCCGGTACAGCTCGGTATACGCCTCTAAAACGTGCAGCAGCGTATTCATTGTCTTCTCCGCCATAACCCCGTTTTCGGACAGCTTCTCGTTGCTTTCCGGCGAGAAATCCGCCTTGAACGCCTCCAGATACCCGATCTCATCCGTACATTTCTCTTCGATCACGCTCTGCAGCTCCTTCGCCAGGGCAAAGGCCTCCTTATCTCCCGAAGCGTCATAATAAGAGGACAGGGCGTAGATCGCGAAGGCCTGATTGTAGGTATGCTTCGTAGAATCATAAACGGTCCCGTCATAGTTCAGAGACCAGTACACACCACCGTACTCCTTATCCAGACAGAACCGTTCTAAAAAATCAAACGCATGCTTTGCTTCCAAAAGCAGGTCCTCATCTCCGAGGACCAGATACGCATTGGAGAAAAACCACAGGATCCGGCTGTTTAAGATACAGCCCTTCACCGCCTTTTTATTCAGACACAGCTCGTGGCTTAAATACCCGTAATATCCCCCGTACTCATCATCCCGAAGCCCCTTCCAGAACGGTATGATATGCTCCGTAAGCTCCTTTTTTACCTCTTCGACAAACATCCTTTCCCTCCGATCCTTTTTTATCCGATGCAATCCACCACGAGCCCCACAATCTCCCGCGAAAGCTTCTCATGAAAAACGTGGACCCATTTTCCCTTACTCAAACTCAAAGGTCCGCAAAAATCTCTGCGCCCGCTCGGTCTTCGGCGCAGCAAAAAACTCCTTGGGTTCCCTTGATTCCTCGGCGATCTTTCCCTCGTCGATAAACAGCACCCGGTCCGCGATCGCCCTTGCAAACGCCATCTCATGCGTAACGATCAACATCGTCTTTCCGCTTTTTGCAAGCTCCAGCACCGTATCCAGAACCTCCCTGACCATCTCCGGATCCAAAGCCGCCGTGATCTCATCCAATAACAGGATCTCCGGGTGCATGGCAAGGGCTCTTGCGATCGCCACCCGCTGCTTTTGTCCGCCCGAAAGCTGTCTCGGAAAAGCGTCCTCTTTATCGGACAGTCCGACCCTCGCAAGCAGCTCTCTGGCCTCGCTTTCCGCCTCCGTCCTGTTCCGCTTCTGTACCTTTAACGGCGCCAGCGTGATATTGTCGAGCACATTTTTATGCGGGAAAAGGTCATAGCTCTGAAAGACCATCCCCAGCTTTTCCCTGGCCTTTTGCAGGGTTTTCGCGTCCGCAAGGATATTCTGACCGTTTAAGTAGATACTTCCGCCCTGTACCGGCTCCAGCCCGTTGATGATCCGAAGCAGGGTGCTTTTCCCGCAGCCGGAGGAGCCGATAATCACAACCACCTCTCCCTCACGGATCGTCACGCTCAGGTCTTCAAAAATAACATTGTTATCAAAAATCTTCCGGATATGCTCTACCCGTAATATTTCTTTCTTTTCCATGTGTTTTTTCTTTTTTTTCTATCCGCCCAGTTATCCTGGGAAGGTATCTCTATTAATCTGCCAATGCGGCAATCCTCAACTCCATCGTTTCTGCAAAGCCCCCGCCGCCCTGGAAAGGAAGAAACAGGCGACAAAATACATCAGAAAGATCACCAGATACAGCCCAAACGCGGCATTCGGCGAGGTCCTGCGGTTCGCCTCGATGATCTGCTGCGCCACCTTTAAGACCTCCACGACTCCGATCATCATAACAAGGCTCGTCGTCTTGATCATCCTTGTGATCAGATTGATCGAAAGCGGAATCAGCCTGCGTATGGTCTGTGGAACAATGATATACAGGTAGGTCTGAGCTGTCGTAAAGCCCAGTGCCTCAGCGCTTTCGTACTGATGCTTCGGAATACTGATAAGCGCCCCTCTTACAAGATCGCCCATTTCCGCCGTTCCCCAGAAGGTAAAGACGATGATGGACGCCACCTCCGCCTCGAGATTGATGGAAAACGCCCTGGTCGTTCCGAAAAAAACAATGAACAGAAGCACCAGCTGGGGCATGATCCGCACGATCTCCAGATAGACCCGAAAGACCGCTTTTAAGATCGGATTTTTGAAGGTCATCAGGATACCGACGATCAGGCCGAGAATGATACTGATCAGAACAGAGATCAGACTGATCCTGAGAGCTACCCAGAGCCCTTCAAGAAGCCGCAGCATATTTTTGCCTTTAAATAGAATATCGATAGCATCCACCCAATCAGCCGCTCGCAGGCTTGCGAGCGGCGTACCAGCAGCGTACCGGAGTTGGACAGCCGGGGCATTTCCAATGCTCAGCCAGCCCCGGCTGTCATATCTGCCCAGGATAACTGCGCAGATATGGTCAATCCCCAAAGCCTGCATAGCGCACCCTCTTTTCCGCAAAGCTCCCGAGAATGGAAACCGGAAGCAGCATAAACAGATAAAAAATCACTAAAAGCGTCAGACATTCCGTCGTCTTGTAGTAGAGCCCGATCAGGTCCTTTGCCGTAAACATCAGATCCATCAGACTGATCGCGGAAAACACGCTGGTTTCCTTGAGCAGAAAGATGACATTCGCGACGATCCCCGGTACTCCCACCGAGATCGCCTGCGGCAAAATCACATACCGGAAGCACTGTGTTTCGCTCATCCCAAGAGAGATCGCGCTTTCCCTCTGGATCGGCTCTACCGAGGACAGCGCGCTCTTAAAGGCCTCCGCCATATAAGCGCCCCCTAAAAGCCCGAGCCCCAGTCTCCCGCAGGTCTCCGCTGCGATCGAGATCCCGATTTTTGGCAGCCCGAAGTAGATGAAAAACAGCTGAACCAACAGCGGCGTATTTCGAAAAAGCTCCACATAGACCGCGGTAAGCTGTCTGAGGACGGGTATCCTCCGATATTCAATCAGAGCGCAGAGGATTCCTAAAAGAAAGGCTATGAGAATTCCCTCAAAGCCTATCCGTACGGTCAGCAGAAACGCTTCTTTATATAAAGGTAAATATTCCTGAATTGCCTGTAGATCAAAAGCCATAAAACACTATTCTCTTCTGTGATCAAGCCTCGAAGATATCCGCATCCCGAGCCACTGCATAAACTGTACCAGCGCGACGATCACGATCAGGGTAACGACCATCACGCCCGTCTCATAGCGATAATAACCGTAACGGATCGCGATATCCCCCAGTCCTCCGCCGCCGACTACGCCGGCCATAGCGGAATAGCCCAAGATCGTCCCGAGAACGATGGTCAGGCCGACGATCAGAGAGGTTCTTGCCTCTGAAAGCAGTACCTTGAAAACGATGGTCCCTGTTTTCGCGCCCATGGAGACCGCAGCGTCGATCACTCCCTGGGGAACCTCCTTCAGAGAGCTCTCCACCATTCTTCCGATAAAGGGGGCCGCCGCAAGCGTAAGCGGCACAATGGTCGCCGTCGGTCCGTAGCTCTTGCCGACTAAAAACCTTGTTAACGGGATCACAAGGATCAGAAGGATCAGAAACGGGATGCTTCTGGAAATATTGACGATCACATCAAAAATCCGATAGACTGCCCGGTTCTGCCTGAGCCCTCCCTGATCCGTCAGGGTCAGAACGATCCCGATCGGAAGTCCCAGCACATAGCCAAACAGCGTTGATAACAGCGTCATATACAACGTATCCCGGATGCCCTCCAGGAGCATCACCACCATAGCCTCATCCCACATTTCCTGCTCCTCCTGTATTTTCCCGTCAAAGTGATTCCACGGATTGTTCCGCGCTTCGTACTCCCTCAGTCCCGGAATCCTATATCCCATCCATAAACGACTCATCCGCGCTGTCAGCTTCCTCGTCGATATCCACGTCCTCGCTCAGCCCGACATAGATCAGCCGCTTTGCCGCCTTCGTCTTAGGATTAGTAAAGACCTCCCTGACCGAGCCCGATTCCCGGATGATCCCCTCTTCCAAAACCGTTACCTTATTGCAGAGCTTTTTAATGACCTGCATCTCATGCGTGATGACAACGATCGTGATCCCGAGCCGCTTGTTGATATCCATAAGCAGAGACAGGATCGATTCCGTCGTCTGCGGATCAAGAGCGCTGGTCGCCTCGTCGCACAGAAGGATCTCCGGATCCGCCGCAAGGACTCTGGCGATAGCAACCCTCTGCTGCTGGCCGCCCGAAAGCTGGGACGGGTAAGCGTCCGCCTTCTCCGAAAGCCCTACCGCCGAGAGCAGCTCCAACGCCTTTTCCCTTCGCTCATTCTTCGGGATCCCTAAAATCTCCATAGGAAAGCAGACATTATTCAGTACCGTCCGCTGAGCGAGAAGATTGAAATGCTGGAAGATCATCCCGATCTTTGTCCGCTCGACGCGAAGCTCCTCCTCCGAAAGCGCCGTCAGCTCCTTATTCCCGATAAAGATTTTTCCGCTATCCGGCCGCTCGAGAAGATTCATACACCGTACCAGCGTACTCTTTCCCGCGCCGGAGAGCCCGATCACGCCGTAGATATCTCCTTTTTCAACGGAAAACGAGACATCCTTCAGCGCCTCGACCGTATCTGTCTTTGTTTTGAATTCCTTGGAGACATGCTCCACACGGATCGCTGTTTCTGTGTTGTTCTGGTCACTCATAGCTCACTCCGTTACTGAGCGGAAACTTTCCTTTACGCGGCCCTGCGCAATCGAGTAGTGGGCACAGAACCCCTGCTCGATTGTCGCGTTGGGCATCAAATGTGTGCCCGTGCGAGCACGGCACCCGCTTGATGGCCGTATCGCGCATAAAAGAGGCTGCCAGAGAAATACCCCTGGCAGCCCCGAAAATCACATTTCCTTCTTATTCTTCGAAAGGAACCACCGCTCCGTCATAGGTATTATTGATGAAGTTTTTGATCTCATCCGATTTTAACACCTTTACGAGCGCTTGTATACCCTCTTCGTTCTCTCTTCCCTCAGAAACCGCAATCACATTTACATAGGTCTTAGCTGCCTCGGAGTCGCTCTTTTCATAAGCAACCGCGTCCTTTCCTACTGAGAAGCCGGCCTCTAAAGCGTAATTTCCGTTCAGTACCGCGAAGGCTACCTCACCGATAACTCTGGATACCTGCGCCGCTTCAAGCTCCTCGATCTCGATGTTGAGCGGATTGTCCACGATATCCTTGACCGTAGCGGTCAATCCCGCGCCATCCTTTAAAGTGATGATCCCGTTGTCCTGGAGAAGCAGTAAAGCTCTGGCCTCGTTCGTCGTATCGTTCGGGACCGCGATAACGTCCTTGTCGGAAAGCTCGGAAAGATCCTTCCTGGTTCCCGGATAGATCCCGAAGGGCTCGTAGTGGATCCCGCCCGCGTTTACAAGATGGGTTCCATTCTCCTTGTTAAAGTCCTCAAGATACGGGATATGCTGGAAATAGTTCGCGTCGATCTCACCGCTGTCTACTACAAGGTTCGGCTGTACATAGTCCTCAAACTCAATGATCTCAAGCTCCCAGCCCTGATCCGCAAGGACCTTTGCCGCCTCCGCAAGGATCTCTGCGTGAGGAGTCGGGGAAGCCGCTATGGAAATCTTGCCCTTAGGCTCCGAAACCTTTGCCGAAGCCGCTTCTGCCGCTGCGCTTCCGCCGCCCTCAATTACAAGCGTCTCTTCGTAATCCTTTCCATAGGTATCAAGTAAGGTTGCCTCATAGTCCGCGTGGAAGAAGTTCTCGTCCGCCAAAGCCACGATCTCGTCGTTGATCCAGCCAAGAAGTGAGCTGTTGCCCTTTGTTACAGCAGGAGCGATCGTATCCTTGCTTCCAAGCTCCGGGATCCCTACCTCATAGCCCTCGTTCTCTAACGAGAAGGCTATAACCTCGGTATTGTCGTTCGCCCAGGCGATGCCGTTCCTGTTCTCAAAGGCTGTCTTGGCTGCCGCGTAGGTATCGTACTTCTGCAGCTTGATATCCGGATAATTCTCTACCAGATAGGTCTCAGCCGTTGTTCCGGAGATAACGATGATCTCCTCTCCCTCCGGAAAATCATCCAAGGAGGTAACTACGTTATCATCGTGGGAGACAACACCCAGCGCCACATTCATATAAGGAAGGGCGAAGTCTACCTTTTCCGCTCTCTCCGCCGTAACAGTAAAGTTTGCGAGAATGATATCCACCTTGCCGGTCTCAAGAAACTCGACTCTGCTGGCCGCCTCTGTGGAAACGTAGTTGATCTCTACGCCGAGATCCTCGCCGATCCGGTTTCCGAAGTATACGTCATACCCCTGATACTCGCCGTTCTCATCGACATAACCGAAAGGACTCTTATCGGAGAATACGCCGATATTGATCGTTCCGCTCTCCTTGATCTCGTCAAGGCTCCGGAAATCTCCGCTGCTCTCAGCCGCGGCCTGCGAAGTACTTTCCGCAGGAGCTGCCTCGTTGCCTCCGCCGCAGCCTGCAAGGGCCGACAGAGAAATGACCGAAGCAGTCAATGTTGCCAGAAATCGTTTAAAAATCTGTTTTTTCATAATTCATCTCCTCTTTTTTATAATAATGATGGAATCAAAACCTAATATCCGGAGCGTTCCGCACTTCGTGCTCCCACGCTCCTCCCACATTCCGCACTCCCGTGGTGCTTACGCCCCACTGCGTGCTCCATGTGGGGCGGGTCGTAAAGTCTCTCACCCACTTTCGTGCAAGCACGAAGTGGTCTCGGACTTTCGACCCTGATATCATTGTATCATAAAGCCTTGACTGCCGCAAAGCCCTGCTCAAGATCCCAGAGAATATCGTCGATATGCTCTGTTCCGATGGAAAGACGGATCGTATTTTCAGCAATTCCTACATCTGCAAGCTGTTCCGGTGTCATCTCCGCATGCGTCGTGTCATACGGATGGATCACTAGGCTCTTGACATCGGCAACGTTCGCAAGCAGCGAGAAAATCTTCAATGCGTCGATAAACGCGTAGGCTTCCTTCTGTCCGCCCTTGATATTAAAGGTAAAGATCGAGGCTCCTCCGTTCGGGAAGTACTTCTCGTAGAGAGCGTGATCCGGATGATCTTTGAGAGACGGGTGGTTCACGCTCTCTACTAATTCATTGGAGGATAGGAACTCAACAACCTTTAAGGTATTTTCAACGTGTCGCTCAAGACGCAGGGATAACGTTTCAAGTCCCTGAAGGAGTATCCAGGCGGAAAGCGGCGCAAGAGTCGCTCCGGTATCGCGAAGCAGGATCGCTCTGATATATGTAACATAGGCTGCCTGGCCTGCTGCCCCGACGAAGGATACTCCGTGATAGCTCGGATTCGGCTCCGTAAACTGCGGGAACTTCCCGGAGGCCTCCCAGTCGAACTTTCCGCTGTCCACGATAATTCCGCCGAGGGTCGAGCCGTGGCCGCCGATGAACTTTGTCGCCGAATGAACAACGATGTCAGCGCCGTGCTCGATGGGGCGGATCAGGTAAGGGGTTCCGAAGGTATTGTCTATAATCAGAGGAATCTTGTGCTTATGGGCGATCTCTGCGATCGCGTCGATATCCGGAATATCAGAATTCGGATTCCCCAGGGTCTCGATGAAGACCGCCCTGGTCTTCTCGTCGATCGCCCCCTCGACCTCGGCTGTATTATGAGCGTCTACAAACTTTGTCGAAATCCCGTAATTCGGAAGCGTATTGTCCAGAAGATTATAGCTGCCGCCGTAGATCGTCTTCTGCGCTACGACATTATCGCCGCTGTGGGCAAGCGCCAGGATCGAATAGGTAACCGCCGCAGCTCCCGCAGAGAGCGCTAAGCCCGCGACTCCGCCCTCAAGCGCCGCTACTCTTTCCTCTAAAACTCCCTGTGTCGAGTTCGTAAGTCTTCCGTAGATATTTCCGGCATCCCTCAGGTTAAAACGATCCGCTGCGTGCTGCGCGCTGTGAAAAACGTAGGAGGTCGTCTGGTAAATCGGCACAGCCCTCGCGTCCGTTGCCGGATCCGCGCTCTCCTGTCCGACGTGAAGCTGCAAGGTTTCAAATTTATACTCGTGTTTGTTTTCGCTCATGTTTTTTCTCCTTTTCGTTGATATATTCTTTCGTTACCCTGTTTCTATGTGTCTGCCCAGTTACCCCGGACAGACACGGCAGCAGGGGCAGCTTGCGCATTGAAAATGCCCCTGCTGCTTAGCTCTGTTGCTTTATTGGTACGCCACTCGCAGGTCTGCGAGCGGCTGACCGGGCAGTTTCGTTTCTATATTTATTGCCACTGTGCGCAGGCGCCCGTGTCACAAAAGAGGGTTTGTGCGCTAAAAAAGGAGCCCTTCCGCTCCTCAATATTCATCAAGCTATGTTCGTCCGGCTTCACATTCGTGAGGTCTTACTTTGCTTAACTACAGAGAAGCAATCATTTCTTCCTATACAAAGACAGGCTTCCATACTCATACAATCCAGCATACAACACATATACGTACCCTTGCGTTCCATGGTCTTCATATCAGCTTCTCCTTTCTTCTATTATTCCTATCGGATTACTAGGTTATATGTACTATACATCAGTACCTCAGACTTGTCAACTATAAATTTAAAAAAATATTCCACCTGTGCGGTTGCCGTGTATGATGAAATCTGCATACTGCTTGAAGTATGGCATATTTCATCATACACGAGCAACCCACCTCCAAATGAGCAAAACGATTTGCGAAGCAAATCTTTAAGCA
>JAFSXN010000164.1 GCA_017444015.1 Lachnospiraceae bacterium
CAGCTACAGCATAGAATTAGATTGCTGTAGCTGATTATACTATATCGGCAATAATTCTTCCACCCTGAAAACCGAACATCAGGGAGGCTTGTTATTTATACTCAAATCTGCTATTTAACCGCTATTGAGTATTCATACTTCCATAAAGCATCATATCCCAACGCCTTCAAAGTAGCGCAAACTGCCTTGTCTGTGAGCTTGTCTTTATCGCATACTACGGTAATGTCCGGTTCCACGACAGTGGTTTCGCTCAGCCGAACGCCGAAGGGAGCGGGATAAACCCGACAGTTGCCTTTCTTTGCGTTTATATGGTTAAATATTTTATACTGGTTAACGCTTTTCGGTGCCGATTAATCGGACTCGCAAACGCAATTTCAGTACGTTTGCGTTATCAGAAACGGCAATTAATTGCGTTCGCGAGTATAGCTGAGAGACTCATGACCAGCTCCTGATGAATCCGGATCGGTTTCGTATCTGCCCAGTTACCTTGGGCAGATACGGCAGCAGGGGCAGCTTGCGCATTGGAAGAGCCCCTGCTGCTTGGCTGTGCTGCTTTACTGGTACGCCACTCGCAAGCCTGCGAGCGGCTGACTGGGCAGTTATTAGATTCACTCGTATCATAAAGAGGGTATAATACCCCCATCTATTAACTCATACCGCTCGTCCTCGGGAAGTGCGTCAAATTCTTCTATTGTCATATATGTAATCTGTTTCGCATCCATATCGTTTCCATTCTCATTTCTTAGGCTGTATAAGTCAATCGTTTTGCAATACCTAACGCAAAATAAGTATAGCATAAACTGAGGAATAGTGGAAGCCCGCCATACTCCTCTGTACCTGAATTTCCTGCACGCCTGCACGTTTTCTCACTCAATGAGAGGTTGGAGTGAGTAATAACTTTCCTCTTGACAGGGAATCTGTATCTTCATAGAATAATTTTTGTAACTGCCCAGGCTAACTGGCAGATACATATTTTCGCAAAGCATACAGGGGTTTGGGGATAAAGATGGAGCAGCTATGGCAGGAAGATTGGTAAGAGTAACGAAGAAGAAACAGGCAGACCTTAGAGGGAGGGCAATGGACTCCGGCTTGGTAGATACGAAGCTGCGGTTTTTGATCACGGAGACCGGGTTTACGTTGGAGACGGCGGGGATCCCGGATCCGAAAAATGATATCCTGAACTACTGGTATACAAGGTTTCGCGAGGATAGATACAAGGCTCTCTATGATATAGGCTTTAACGAGAAACCGGACTGGTTAGACGCAGCCGGTTCTTTTTTGTATCTGGTATCCGACGCTTTTCAGAGATATCTGCTGAGACTTCCGGAGCTGGAGCTGCTTCGGGAAAACGTGGAGCTTCGGGTCGATGAGGATATCGAGGAGAGGCTTTTGAACTGCGTTCCGTTTTCGCCCGGCTCTGAATATATTGACGGAGAGTGGATCGGAAGGTGTTTTGAGCGTCTCTTTGGGATATTTGCTCTTGAAATAAAGAACTTTAAAGGAAGTATTCAGCTTTATCTTGACGATAAGAGCCAGCATCTTCGGGTGCCGGAGCGTATCTTTTTTCATATCGTTGAGAACGAAAAGGATGAGAACTATCCCTTTGCCTTTATGGCGACCTACTCTACGAGAGTGAAGCGGAAGGGGATCGCGCATAAACCGCTTCAATATGCCCTGACGGAATATAAGAATGACAGGGAAAGGCTGATGATTCTGCTGTCCTGTCTGAACCGGGCTTCAGAGGTATCGGAGCTGATCGATGAGTTTGTGCGCAGCGGTGAGATGTTTCATCCGCTTCGTCTGACCTCCTCGGAAGCGTACCGCTTGCTGAAGGATGTTCCGAAGATCGAGGAGATCGGGATAATATGCCGGATTCCGAACTGGTGGAAGAAGAATGCCGCCTCCGTTTTTATGAATGTGAATATCGGGCAGGATAAGGCCCCGATGTTAGGGCTTGATACGATGATTTCTATGGTGCCGGAGCTTTCTGTGGACGGTGTTCCGCTCTCGGAGGAGGAAATCGAGCGTCTGCTTATGGAAACGGAAGGGCTGGCTTACCTGAAGGGACGCTGGGTCGAGGTAGACCATGCAAGGCTCAGGGAGCTTCTTACGGAAATGAAGGGCTTCTGCGGGGAGATTTCCTTAAAGGATGCGCTCAGGATGCAGATGGGCGAGAATATCAAGGGACTCACCCCGGATGTCGGCGCGCTTGTTTCCAACGGAGCCTGGCTGAATAAACTGCTTTCGAATATGCGCGCACCTGCAAAGATCAGGCAGGTTGCGCTTCCGAAGAATTTTAACGCCGTTCTCCGCCCCTACCAGAATACCGGGTATACGTGGTTAAATTATATGAATAAGATCGGCTTTGGCGCCTGTCTTGCGGATGATATGGGACTGGGAAAGACGGTTCAGATTTTAGCGTATTTACAGCGGATGTATCAGGATAATAAGGCGGCAAGGGTTTTACTGATCGTACCGGCCTCGCTTCTTGGAAATTGGGAAAAGGAGATCGAGAAATTCGCGCCTAAGATGAATTATTTTATCCTGCACGGCGGAGCGAAGCTGAAGGGGAAGCTGTTACTTTCCGAACCTTCATTTCTTACGATAACAACTTATGCGACGGCTTTAAGAGTAGAAGAGCTTTCTAAGATCGAGTGGGACGCGATCATTCTGGATGAAGCTCAGGCGATCAAGAATCCAATTTCAAAACAGACCAGACAGATCAAGGCTCTGAACGGGCGAATGAAGATCGCGATGACCGGTACGCCGATCGAGAATGATCTCTCGAATCTGTGGTCACTGTTTGATTTTTTGAATAAAGGGCTGCTGGGAACATCGACGGAGTTCCATGATTTCTGTAACAAGCTCGACAACGCGCCGGAGGGTTATGCGCATTTAAAGGCGATGATCTCCCCGTTTATGTTAAGGCGGCTGAAAACAGATAAGTCGATCATTTCAGACCTGCCGGACAAGCTGGAGCAGATCGAATATGTCACCCTGTCGAAGAAGCAGGCGGTGCTTTATCGGAAGTATGTTATGGACTTGGAGCAGAAGCTCTCTGATAAGTTATCGAATATGGAGAGAAAAGGCCTTGTGCTTGCTGCTCTGATCAAGCTAAAGCAGATCTGCAATCATCCGGATCAGTATCTCGGTCAGAAGTTATATGAGGAGAAGGACAGCGGAAAGTTTGGGATCCTTCGGGAGATCTGTGAGACGATCTATGAGAAGCGAGAACGGGTACTTGTTTTTACACAGTTTAAGGAGATCATTCCCTATCTGGATGATTTCCTTGCGGAGATTTTTAAACAGCGGGGGCTGACGCTTCATGGCGGGACCCATGTTTCGACCCGGGCGAAGTTAGTTGAGGCCTTTCAGGGGGAGGATTATGTGCCTTATATGATTCTTTCGGTGAAGGCCGGCGGTACCGGTTTGAATCTTACGAAGGCGTCTCATGTGATCCATTTTGACCGCTGGTGGAATCCGGCGGTGGAGAATCAGGCGACGGACAGGGCTTTCCGAATCGGACAGAAGAATAATGTGATCGTTCACAAGCTGGTTTGCGAGAGGACGATCGAGGAGAAGATCAATACGATCATTGAGTCGAAGAAGGAACTGGCGGAAAATGTCGTCGGGTCCGGAAGCGAGAACTGGATCACAGAGATGAATGACGAGGAGCTGTTAAATATTCTTCGTCTGGACGCATAAAGGAGCTATAAATTATGGCAAAGAGCTATTATGATACAGATCAGATATATGAACAGCCTTCGGTCTATAAGCTGCAGAGTAATGCGGATGAAACGATAAGAAAAGCGAGAACCCGGGGAAAGACGCTGCACCCGGTAAAGGTTGCCGCGAGAGGTCCCATTGCAAGGAGCTGGTGGGGCAAGGCATGGTGCGATAATCTGGAGCGGTATGCGGATTATGACAGCAGACTGGAGAGGGGAAAACGGTATCTCAGGACCGGAACGGTAGTTGATCTGGACATACAAAAAGGACACGTGAAGGCTAAGGTTCAGGGCAGAAGGAAGTCCCCCTATAATGTCGAGATCAGGATCAGTCCGGTGAATGAAGATAAGCTGCAGAGGATCATGTCGCTTTGCAGCAAGCGGATCGAGAGTCTGGATACTCTCTTAAAAGGGAAGTTTCCTAAGGAACTGCAGGAGGTGTTTCTGGGGGACGACGGTCTGTTTCCTACGCCTTGGGAGATCAGCTTAAATTGCTCCTGTCCGGATTGGGCGATTATGTGTAAACACGTTTCCGCGGCTTTATACGGGATAGCTGTTCGGTTTGACGAGGATCCGCTGCTGTTTTTTGAGCTTCGGGGGATCGATGTGGACCGCTTTGTGGATGTGACCCTTGAAAACAGCGTAGAAAGTATGCTTAGAAATGTCAACGTCAAAAGCGACCGAATCATTGCGGATAAGGACTGGAAGAGGATATTCGGATGATTCAAGCCTCGCAGCTTGCTGCGGGGTATTTTTTTACAGTTATGTAAACAAAGAAAATCCACATATTATGTAAACGAAAACGGGCAAAAAGTAACAAAAATAATGTTGTTTTATGTTGACTTTGCGGATACAGCAGAGTATAATAGCGCTAGTGTTGTATGGTAAAGAGGGCGGGGTCTGCGTATTTTCAGGACGTATCGAGCGTTGCCTCTGACAAAGTAAAAACGTAGTTCAACATACAATCCAATACCCCGGACAATGTACGGGAAAGGGCAGAAAAAACTGTCTGCCGGGTCGTTGCCTGCGGGAAAAATAAGAAAAGGAGAACGAAATGGTACAGAACGAGTACGAAATCAAGAAACAGATCTGTGACATCGGTAAGCGGATCTACAACCGCAACATGGTTGCGGCGAACGACGGAAATATTTCCGTAAAGCTGAGCGACAATGAGTTCCTCTGCACGCCGACGGGTGTTTCCAAGGGCTTTATGACCCCGGATTATATCTGTAAGGTAGACGCGGAGGGCAACGTGATCCAGGCGAACAAGGGCTTCAAGCCTTCGAGCGAGATCAAGATGCATATGCGTGTATACAAGCTGAGACCTGACGTTGGCTCGGTCGTTCATGCGCATCCGTCGTTTGCGACCTCTTTCGCGATCGCTGGGATTCCTCTGACGCAGCCGATCATGCCGGAAGCGGTTATCGCTTTGGGCTGTGTACCGATCGCGCCTTACGGAACGCCTTCGACGAACGAGATTCCGGATGCGGTTGAGCCTTATCTGGAGCATTTTGACGCTGTCCTTCTGGAGAGCCACGGAGCTCTGACCTGGGGTCCGGATCTGCTTGCGGCTTATCTGAAGATGGAGTCGGTCGAGTTCTATGCGGAGCTTCTTTATAAGTCGAGACAGCTTGGCGGACCGAAGGAGTTTGATCAGGCGACGGTTCAGAGACTGTACCAGATCAGAAGACAGATGGGTCTTCCAGGACGTCATCCGGCGGATCTGTGCCAGAACAAGGGCAAGGCAAACTGTCATAACTGCGGGAACTGTTCTTCCTCCGAGGCCTCTGCGGACAGTCAGGAGCTGGTAGCGGCGATCACGAAAAAGGTACTGGAGTCGCTTAATAAATAAGCCGGAATAAACCTTATATGAATAAGTATAACCTGGAGAGAACGGCAAAAAAGTTAATAGATAACGCTATCGTCAAGGAGATCATGAATCTCGATCTGGCGGTCAGGCTGATCGAAGCGGTACAGGAGAAGGCGGAGGAGATGGGCATGCGTGTAGTTATTGCGGTATCCGACGCTTCGGGCCGTCCGATCGCCGTGCACTGTATGGACGGGGCCTACCACGGCAGCTTTGACGTTGCGGTGAATAAGACCTATACGGCAACCGCGTTCCAGATGGCGACGAAGGAGCTTGCCAAGCTCTGCCAGCCGGGACAGGAGCTGTACGGACTCCAGTTCAGTAATGGCGGTAAGGTTATGATCTTAGGCGGCGGAGAGCCGTTAAGAATAGGAGATACCATGATCGGAGCTCTCGGCGTGTCGGGTGGGACGGCTGCCCAGGATACGGAGCTTGCGGCTTATGGGAGCTCTATGTTAAAGGAGGTAATAAAGTGTCTGTAGACGAACGCATGGTTCATGACATCGTACAGAAGGTCATGGCGAATATGCAGATCTCAGGCTCGGTCGCGGGAATGCACGGTGTCTTCAAGGATATGAATGATGCCATCGATGCCGCTATCAAGGCGCAGAAGGTTGTGCGCAATATGAGCCTGGATCAGAGAGAGAAGATTATTCAGACGATTCGCAGAAAGACGCATGAAAATGCGGAAATCATTGCGAATATGGGCGTTAACGAAACCGGAATGGGCAATGTCGGCGATAAGATCTTAAAGCATAAGCTGACGGCGGATAAAACTCCGGGTACGGAAGATCTGAAGACCGTTGCATGGTCGGGAGACAGAGGCCTGACCCTTGTTGAGATGGGGCCCTTCGGAGTGATCGGCGCGATTACGCCGGCAACGAATCCTTCCGAGACCGTGATCTGTAATTCCATCGGAATGTTAGCGGGCGGAAATACGGTGGTATTCAATCCGCATCCCAACGCGAAGAAGACGACGATCTTTACGATTAATATGATCAACGAAGCGTCGCTTGAGTCCGGAGGTCCGGATAATATCGCTGTTACGGTCGAGGTTCCGACGCTGGAAACCAGCGCGATTATGATGAAGCACCCGCAGATTCCGCTGCTGGTAGCGACTGGCGGCCCGGGCGTTGTTACGGCGGTTCTGTCCTCCGGAAAGAGGGCGATCGGCGCGGGAGCGGGAAATCCTCCGGCGCTTGTAGATGATACCGCGGATATCAGGAAGGCGGCAAAGGATATCGTAAACGGCTGTACCTTCGACAATAATCTGCCCTGTATCGCGGAGAAGGAAATCGTCGCGATGGACAGCATTGCGGATGAGCTGATGCACTATATGATTTCCGAAAACGGCTGCTATCTGGCGAGCAAGGAGATTCAGGATAAACTGGTACAGACGGTGATTACGCCGAAGGGAGCGTTAAACAGAAAATGCGTCGGAAGAGACGCAAGGACTCTGCTTTCGATGGTGGGTGTCAACGTCGGACCGGAGATCCGCTGTATCGTATTCGAGGGGGAGAAGGAGCATCCGTTAATCGCGACGGAGCTGATGATGCCGATCCTTGGTCTGGTTCGGGTGAAGACCTTTGAGGAGGGTGTTGAAACGGCGGTGTGGTTAGAGCATGGAAACCGTCATTCGGCCCATATCCATTCCAAGAATGTCGACCGGATCACGACCTACGCCAAGGCGATCGATACCGCGATCCTCGTTAAGAACGGACCGAGCTACGCGGCTCTGGGCTTCGGCGGGGAAGGCTATTGTACCTTTACTATCGCTTCAAGGACGGGCGAGGGACTTACCAGCGCCCAGTCGTTTACCAAGAGAAGGCGCTGTACGATGACAGACGCGCTTTGTATAAGATGATAGAGCTCAGTCTCGGTAGACGGACAGATGCCGTGCTTGCACGGGCAGATGGCCGGATGCCGGAGACGCTGACGAATGCTATTAATTAAAGGAGGAAAAATCAACATGGCAGTTAATGAACAGGAAGTTGAACTGATCGTAAAACAGATCTTAGGGCAGCTTTCCGGCGGACAGGGCAGTACATACTCCGCTCCTGCTTCTACGGCAGGGGGGCCGATCCCTTCGGTCGCGCATGTTGCGATGCTCACTTCCCTGGAGAATTTCGAGGTAAAGGAATTTCCGATGCCTTCTGTCGGTGACGACGATATTCTCGTTAAGGTTGAGGGCTGCGGCGTCTGCGGTACGGATGCCCATGAGTTCAAGCGCGATCCCTTCAGTCTGATCCCGGTAGCCTTAGGGCACGAGGGAACCGGCGAGATCGTTAAGATGGGAAAGAATGTCAAAAAGGACAGCGCCGGCAAGGATCTGCACCTGGGTGATAAGGTCGTTACCTGTATGATCTTTAAGGACGATCCGGAGATCACGATGTTCGACCTGAATAAACAGAACGTAGGAGACGCGGATGTGTATGGTCTGCTTCCGGACGACGATGTGCATCTCAACGGCTGGTTTTCGGATTATATCCTGATCCGCGGCGGTTCTACGGTATTTAATGTAAGTGATCTGGATCTGGATTCGAGAATTCTGATTGAGCCCTGCGCGGTTTTGGTTCACGCGGTAGAGAGAGCCAAGACAACGGGGATCCTTCGTTTCAACAGCAGAGTAGTCGTTCAGGGGTGCGGCCCCATCGGACTGATCTGTATCGCCGTACTTCGGACGCTTGGTATCCAGAACATTACGGCAGTGGACGGCAACGAGCAGCGTCTGGCCTTTGCGAAGCGGATGGGCGCAGATAAGACGGTGAGCTTCAAGGATCACAACGGGATCGAGGCTCTTACGGAGGCTGTAAAGCAGAGCTTTGACGGACATCTGGCGGATTTCGCTTTCCAGTGTACCGGAAATCCCAACGCCCACAGCAATATTTACAAGTTCATCCGTAACGGCGGCGGTCTCTGCGAGCTCGGGTTCTTCGTAAACGGCGGTGACGCGACGATCAATCCGCACTTCGATCTTTGCTCGAAGGAAATTACGTTAGTTGGCTCCTGGGTCTATACCCTGAGAGATTACGCGACGACCTTTGACTTCTTAAGGAGAGCCAAGGGGATCGGACTTCCGATGTCGGAGCTGATCACACACCGCTTCAGGCTCAACGATATTAACGAGGCTCTGAAGACAAATCTGGCAATGACGGGACTGAAGATCGCTGTTGTAGATAACATCAACGTGTAAGACAGCTGACCTCAGTGAAGCAGTCATTACGTTTCTATAATAGGAATAATAAAGCAACAGGAGTAGCAAAGCATGGCAGAAGTATTACAGAATGAACAGCGTCACAAGGAAGAATCGCGGAGCGATTCTCTTATGTCAGATTTTACAGGAAAATCTGACGCGGCCCCTACGGGGAACCGCCAAGAAGAAGCGATCGGACTGTTAGAGGTATTCGGTCTGGTCTGCGCGTTTCTCGCCGCGGATGCGGGCTGCAAGGCGGCCAATGTTCGTCTGGAGGTATTTGACAAAAACAAGCCGGCCAATGCCGACGCTCTTCCGGTTCCGCTCCTTGTCACGGTGAAATTCCGGGGGTCGGTAGCGGATGTCGAGGAGGCGATGCGGGCGGCGGAAGCGGTAGCGCTTGCAAACTCCGGTATTGTAACAAAGCATATCATTCCGAGACCGACGGCTGAGACGGAGAAGATGATGCCCATCAGCGCGTTGGATAAGGATTGAGGCAAACAACACTTGTTTAGGAGGAGAAAACAATGTCACAGGAAGCATTAGGAATGGTTGAAACGAGAGGTCTTACGGCAGCGATCGAGGCAGCGGATGCGATGACCAAGGCAGCTGAGGTTGTTCTGATCGGAACAGAGAAGATCGGATCCGGTCTCGTAACCGTTATGGTAAGAGGCGATGTAGGCGCGGTCAAGGCTTCGGTAGAGGCAGGCGCAAGCGCAGCCAGCAAGCTTGGCGAGCTCGTAGCACAGCACGTTATTCCCAGACCCCACAGCGATGTGGAGAAGATACTGCCGAAGTTTAAGGCATAAGATCCCTCGTTGCGGCCGCCTGTGAAATGAATGGCCGGATGCGCAAGCTTGCTTGCGGCATACGGATATTCATTTCACGGGCAGCCTGCGAAGCAGGGATTGAACAATTATGAGCAAAACGCAGACGCGAAGCGGATGCAGAAGCAGCGAAGCTGCGGGTTTTGCGAATAAGTGTTCAATAGCCGCAACATAATTATACTCAGAGGAGCAGCAAGAATGGCGAATGCGTATGGATTCATAGAAATCACCGGAGTTGTGGCGGCGATCGACGCTCTGGATATAATGTGCAAAGCGGCGGACGTAACGCTTTCTACCTGGGAGCGGAAGCTCGGAGGCAGACTTGTCACGCTGGTGATCGAGGGAGATGTTTCCGCCGTGAAGCAGGCTGTGGAAGCAGGCAGTACGCTTGCGATCAAAAAGCCGGTCGCGAAAGGCGTAATTCCGAATCCGCATCCGGAGATCGTTCGGATCGTCGAACTTTCCGCAAGCCGTTTTAAAGGGAAGGCGGAGTTGTCTTCCGAGTCAAAGATGTTAGGGGAGGATCCCCCGGATTTTAATATGCGAAAGGAGAATAAATAACATGGCATCATTAGAAGCATTGGGAATGGTTGAAACCAGAGGACTTGTAGCAGCAATCGAGGCAGCGGACGCAATGTGCAAGGCAGCAAACGTAACGCTGATCGGAACAGAGAAGATCGGCTCCGGTCTCGTAACCGTTATGGTAAGAGGCGATGTAGGAGCAGTAAAGTCTTCCGTAGAGGCAGGCGCAAGCCGCGCGGGTGCTCTCGGAGAGCTGATCGCGACCCACGTAATCCCGAGACCTCACAACGACGTAGAGATGATCCTGCCTCAGGTAAAGTAATATGCAGGGCGATGTAGAGCTGATCACGCGTATGGTGCTTGAGGCACTGGAAGGCGCTCAGGGGAAAACGACGGAGTTTACCGTGCCGGTGGGTGTTTCCGCAAGGCATATCCATCTTTCAAAGGAGGATGTGGAAAAGCTGTTCGGACCGGGCTATGAGCTGACGAAGAAAAAGGATCTGATGGGTGGACAGTTTGCGGCGAACGAGCAGTGTACCATCGTAGGTCTCAAGCTGCGCGCGATTGAAAATGTGCGGATCCTTGGTCCCGTCAGGAAGCAGTCCCAGGTTGAGATCTCAGCGACGGATGCCAGGACCTTGGGTGTTAACGCGCCTCTCAGAGAGTCCGGCGATCTTGCCGGATCCTCTCCCATTGCGCTGGTCGGTCCGAAGGGCGCGATCTACTTAAACGAGGGCTGTATCGTTGCGGCAAGGCATATCCATATGAAGCCGGAGGAGGCAAAGGCAGCGGGTCTGAAGGACGGCGACTATGTTACGGTTTCCATGGGAAATGAGAGAGGCGCTGTTCTTGATAAGGTAAAGATCCGTGTGGATTCTTCCTTCGATCTGGAGATGCACATCGATACCGATGAGGCGAACGCCTGTCAGATCAAGCAGGGTGATACCGCAAAGATTATTGGGCTTACCAATTAACCTGCAAAGAGGAAATGATTCGATCCTGTCGGATCGAATCGGCTCATACTAAAGTATGAGCCTAAGCGCACAATTTGCAGGCAAATTGGCGCAGAGAGGCAAGGCATGATTATTGGAAAGGTAGTAGGAAGCGTTTTTTCTACGAGAAAAAGTGAAAAGCTGATCGGCAATAAATTTATGATCGTGGAGCCGGTAGAGGAGATGGACCGGAATAAACACCGCATCGTGGCGATTGATATTATCGGCGCGGGGATCGGGGAGTATGTTCTGATTGCTACGGGCTCCGCCGCGAGGATCGGCTGCGATATGCAGGACGCTCCCGTGGATGCCGCGATCGTAGGAATTATCGATGAAGGACAGGAATGGCAGAAGGAATAATTTTGTATGCTGATCGATGAACTGAAAGAGATAATGAAAGAAAATGGCGTAGTGGGGGCCGGCGGTGCCGGTTTCCCTTCCTACGCGAAAATGACCGATAAGGCCGAGATCGTAATCTTAAACTGCGTCGAGTGCGAGCCTCTGTTAAAGCCGCACAGGCAGCTCCTTTATTACAGGGCGGATGAAATCGTCGGGATGCTCGAGGAGGTCAGGGAGGCCATGGGCGCGAAGGAGGCGGTGATCGGGATCAAGGACGCGCACGTACATACCATCGCTGTCTGTGAAGAGATCGTCAAGGACTATCCGCATCTTCGGATCTGTCCGGTTCGCTCGACCTATCCTATGGGCGATGAGGTCATTCTGATTTACGAGGCGACAGGCCGGGTCATAAAGCCCGGGGGGATCCCTATTGATGAAAATGTCGTCGTCTATAATACCGAGACCATGTACAATGTGTATAAGGCCGTGCATGAGCACAAGCCGGTAACTGAAAAGCTGCTGTCCGTGGTCGGCGAGGTAGAACATCCCATTTCGTTCTTTGCTCCCCTTGGGGCGACGGTTCGGGATGTTGTAAAAATGGCGGGAAGAATTACGACAAAGGAACCTGCCTATATTATGGGCGGACCCATGATGGGGAAGCTCGGTTCGGAAGATACTTTGATTACGAAAACAACCAACGCCATCGTGGTACTTCCCAAAGATCATATCATGGTCAGGCGGATGGTGAAAAATATAGCGATTGAAAAGAGAAGGGCTTCGTCGTCCTGTTGTCAGTGCAGGACCTGTACGGATCTGTGTCCGAGACATGCCCTGGGGCATCCGATCGAACCCCACAGCATTATGCGGGCGGTGGCAAACAACGACACAAGTGACCTTTCTGTTTTCATTAATTCGGCTTACTGCAGCAGCTGCGGACTCTGTGAGAACTATTCCTGTCCGCAGGGACTTTCTCCGAGAAGCGTGATCGCGGAGTTTAAGGGGGGCCTCAGGGCAGCGGGGATCCGGGCGGCAAAAATCGAAACGCCCTGTATCGTTGACAGAGACAGAGAGCTGAAAAAAGTTCCGGTCAAACGGTTAAAGTCGAAGCTCGGTCTGTATTCTTATGATGTACCGGCTCCGGTTTCGATCGAAAGAATTGTACCGGATATCGTACATATTCCCTTAAGCCAGCACATTGGAGCGCCGGCAAAAGCTGTTGTAAAGGTTGGTGAAAGGGTTACAAGGGGCCAGAAACTTGCGTCAGCGGCGGAAGGCCTGAGCGTTTCGATCCACAGCTCGGTGGACGGGGTCGTGGAGAGCGTAAATGAGAGAGAAGTTGTTATCAAAACAACTGACCGGGAAAGGAATGAGTTGTAATGGCTAGAGCGATCGGAATGGTAGAGGTTACTACGGTATCCCATGGTTTCTTAGCGGCGGATGAAATGGCCAAAACATCAGAGGTTGAGGTATTACAGGCCGAGGTGACCTGCCCCGGAAAATTTGTGATATTGATCGCGGGAGAGCTTGCGGCGGTAAAGACCTCTGTAGAAAGGGGGGCGAGGGTCAGCGGTGATAAGCTGATCGATACCTTTGTCCTTGGAAATCCGCATGAATCGATCTTCCCGGCGATCTACGGAACCGCGGAGCCGACGGATGTCAACGCTCTTGGAGTGTTAGAGACCTATGATGTCGCGGCGATGATTGAGGCGGCGGATATCGCGGCTAAGACCGCTATTGTAGAGCTGATTGAGCTCAGACTTGCCAAGGGAATGTGCGGAAAGAGCTATATGACCCTGACGGGAACGGTTTCCGCGGTGGAAGCAGCGATCGAGAAGGCGAAGAGTGGAGCCGGGGACAAGGGGATGTTCCTTGACAGCGTTGTGATCGCGAATCCGTCGACGGAGATCAGGAAGTATATTTTTTAAGCCATAAATGCTTTAATGAAGATAGTTTATTATGTTACCACTGGAACGAAGGAGCCTGATCCTTGAGAAGCTGCACGAGGAGAAATCGGTCGTCGTCAGCGAGCTGAGCAAGGAGTTTGAGGTCTCGGAGGAGACGATTCGACGCGACTTAGAGAAGCTCTCAGAGGAAGGGCAGGCGGTAAAAAGCTACGGGGGAGCGGTGCTGAACGAAAAGAGCAGCATTGATCTTCCCTTCAATATCAGACAGAAGGCAAACCCGGAGGGTAAGCAGAGCATCGGTGAGCTGGCAAACGAGCAGATCTCGGACGGTGATCATATTTTGCTGGACGCGTCGACGACCTCGGTGTTTATTGCCAAGAATATCAAGCAGAAGGATCAGCTGACGGTCATCACGAATTCGATCGAAAATCTTCTGGAGCTTTCGGATGTGCCGGGCTACGATATCATCTCGACCGGAGGTGTGTTAAGGGCCGGAACGATGTCGTTACTTGGCAGGAGAGCGGCGGAGGGGATCGGAAATTATACCGTAGATAAGGTATTTATTTCCTGCAAGGCGGTGGACATCGACCGTGGCGTGACGGACGGAAACGACGATGTGGCCTCGATCAAGCAGGATATGTTGGCCGCTGGCGGAAAAGTTTATCTTGCGGTGGACTCAACGAAATTTGACAAGGTGGCGTTTGCCAGGATCTGTCCTCTCTCGAGGGTGGATGTGGTGATCACTGACAGGAAGCCGCCTGAAAAATGGATAAAAGCGTTGGAAGAGCTTCACATAGAATGTATTTATAAGAAATAATTACGAGCGGACGGAACAGGACAGGAAAGGAGAATCGGACCATTATGGGAATTTTTAATTTTAAACCGGCAGAAAAAACCGAACGGATCAAAAAGCAGGTAGAGCATCTTTACGCGAAGCTTCCGGAGATCGAGGCGGCAAGAGCCGAGCTGATCACGGAATCCTATAAACAGACCGAAGGCCTTCCGATGATTATGCGGAGAGCGAGGGCACTGGAGCATATTTTAGCGAATATTCCGATTATCATAAGGCCGGGAGAGCTGATTGTCGGGAGCTCTACGATCGCGCCCAGGGGCTGTCAGACCTATCCCGAATTCTCCTACGAGTGGCTGGAGGCGGAGTTTGAAACGGTAGAACACAGAGAGGCGGACCCTTTCTATATTTCCGACGAGACGAAGAGAAGGTTAAAAGCAGCCAATGCCTACTGGAAGGGCAGGACGACCAGCGAACTGGCGACCAGCTATATGGCGCCGGAGACCCTTCGGGCTATGAAGCACAATTTCTTTACCCCGAACAACTATTTCTATAACGGGGTCGGCCACTATACAGCGCATTATGATAAGGTTATCAATATCGGACTTTCGGGGATCCGGAAGGAGGCGGAGGAAGAGCTTGCTTCGATCCACGTCAGCGACGCGAATTATAATACCAAGAGTAACTTCCTTGAGGCTGTAATCATTTCTTTGAATGCTGTGATCGGGTACGCAAGAAGATACTCCGTTCTTGCGAAGGAAATGGCGGAAAAGGAGACGGATACGAAGCGCAGAAGCGAGCTGCTTGAGATTTCGGAGATCTGCTTAAGGGTTCCGGAATATCCTGCGGAGAGCTTTCAGGAGGCCTGCCAGAGTTTCTGGTTTATCCAGCAGCTCTTACAGCTGGAAAGCAGCGGTCATTCGATCTCTCCGGGACGTTTCGACCAGTATATGTATCCGCTTTTTCAGAAAGATATCAAGTCCGGAAAGATCACCATGGAATACGGGCAGGAGCTTTTAGATTGTATCTGGGTCAAGTTAAACGACTTGAATAAGTGCAGGGACGAGGCCAGCGCGGCGGGCTTTGCGGGCTATTCTCTGTTCCAGAACCTGATCGTCGGAGGACAGACAGCGGATGGGAGAGACGCGACCAATGAGCTTTCGTTTATGTGTATTACCGCCAGCAAGCATGTTTTTCTGCCGCAGCCCTCGCTTTCGATCCGGGTCTGGAACGGCAGCTCCCAGGAGCTTTTGCTGCATGCGGCGGATCTGACGAGAACGGGAATCGGTCTTCCCGCCTATTATAACGACGAAGTTATTATTCCGGCGCTGGTACACAGAGGAGTTTCTCTGGACGACGCGAGGGATTACAATATCATCGGCTGTGTAGAGCCCCAGAAGGCCGGAAAGACAGACGGCTGGCACGACGCGGCGTTCTTCAATATGTGCAGGCCCCTGGAGATGGTATTTACAAACGGCTACGACTGCGGAGAGCTGGCAAGTATCCAGACCGGGGATGTAGAGTCCTTTACGAGCTTTGAGGATTTCTTCGAGGCTTATAAGAAGCAGATGCAGTATAACATCGAGCTTCTGGTCAATGCCGATAATGCCATTGACAACGCCCACAGAGAGCGCTGTCCGCTGCCCTTTGAGTCCAGTCTGATCGATGACTGTATCAAGAGAGGACTTGCGGTAGAGGAAGGCGGAGCGGTCTATAACTTTACCGGGCCTCAGGGCTTTGGGGTGGCGAACGTCGCCGATTCGCTCTATACCGTTAAGAAGTTAGTCTTCGAAGAGGGCAAGGTCAGCCTGCATGAGCTGAAGAAGGCTCTGGAGATGAATTTCGGTCAGGGACTGGATACGGTAACGGCGGGAGAAATCGCGATGCAGGTCGGAAAGGCTCTGACCGAGGCGGGCCAGACGGTCACCGAGGATGTCATTGCCGCTACAATCGACGCGGTTCTGAATTTTGAGCTTCCCGAGAAGGAGAAGGCCAGATATCAGGAGATCAAGGAGATGATCGATGAGCTGCCGAAGTTTGGAAACGATATCGATGAGGTCGATACTTTGGCGAGAGAAGGTGCCTACGTCTATACGAGGACCATGGAGAAATACCAAAATCCGAGGGGCGGCATCTTTCAGGCAGGTCTTTACCCGGTTTCCGCAAACGTTCCTTTGGGACATCAGACCGGAGCGACGCCGGACGGGAGACTTGCGCATACGCCGGTAGCGGACGGAGTTTCGCCTTCATCCGGAAAGGATGTCAACGGACCGACGGCAGCCTGCAACTCCGTAGCGAGACTGGATCACGGCATTGCCAGCAACGGGACGCTGTTCAATATGAAGATCCACCCCAGCGCTATGGTGGGGGAGAAGGGGCTGGAGAGCTTCGTTGCCCTGCTTCGCGGATACTTCGATCAGAAGGGGATGCATATGCAGTTTAACGTAGTAGACAAGGAGACCCTCTTAGACGCGCAGAAGCATCCGGAGAAGTACAGCGGGCTGGTGGTTCGTGTCGCGGGCTATTCGGCACTGTTTACAACGCTTTCGAAGTCCTTGCAGGATGATATTATAAGAAGAACAGAGCAGGCGGTGAACAGGTAGAGAGTCGATAGAGTCGGATAAATGTTGCCTGCCCGGCAGATAGTTTACATAACATTCCGATCCGGGAAAATGTTTGTTATGCCGGATTAGGCGATAAGTTATTACTACTATCAGAAGTCATACTGGTTAGCGATTTTCGTTGCCGATCAACCGGACTCGCAAACGCAATTACAGTACATTTGCTTTATCAAAAAACGGCAATTAATTGCGTTCGCGAGTATATTTGGAGACTATACTGATTAACGAAAAGCTCTGCCGCTTTTCGTTAATCGTATAATATGATGCGCACGAATTCGGATAGGAAATACGCCGCCTTAAGCGGCCCGAATTCGGCGCACTCAATAACGAAATGGAAAGTAATTTCGTTATTGAGTATAACAATATAGAGAAACAGGAAAAGTAGAATATGGACGACTACTTAAATATAAAAGGAAGAATATTCGACATACAGAGATATTCCATCCACGACGGGGTCGGGATCCGTACCATCGTTTTCTTAAAGGGCTGTGTGCTTCGGTGCCGCTGGTGCTGTAATCCGGAGTCCCAGCGCTATGAGATCGAGACCATGCTGGTGAACGGAAAGCCGAAGGTCATGGGGCGGGACGTTACGGTGGGTGAGGTAATGGAGACCGTGAAACGGGATATGCCCTATTACGACCGTTCTGACGGAGGACTGACGCTTTCCGGCGGTGAGAGCCTTTTACAGCCGGAGTTTGCCGCGGGGCTCCTTCGGGCGGCGAAGAACCTGGGTGTCAATACGGCTATGGAAAGTATGGGCTGCGCGCCCTTTGAGACTATTGAAAAGGTTCTGCCGGATCTGGATACTTATCTGATGGATATCAAGCATATGAATCCGAACAAGCATAAGGAGTTCACGGGCCGAGAGAATACGCTGATGATCGAGAACGCGAGGAAGATCGCGGAGAGCGGAGCCTGTGAGCTGATCATAAGGGTCCCTACGATCCCGACCTTTAACGATACGGTGGAGGAGATCATGGCGATCGCGAAATACGCGGAGTCGCTGCCGGGAGTCAGGCAGATTCATCTGCTTCCGTACCATGATTACGGGAGAGGAAAGTATGAGGGACTGAACCGGCCGTATCCTATGGGGGATCTCGGAAGGATTCCGGATGAACAGATGGAGCGGCTTAAGAACGCCGTACTTTCGGGAACGTCATTACACTGTCAGATTGGGGGATAATCCTTTGAGCGATAAAAAAACGAAATTCATCAAAACGCCGATCAAGGGCATGAGCGATATGCTGCCTTCAGATATGCGGCTTCGGGAGAGCGTTCTTTCGAGGATAAAAAAGAGCTATGCGGGTTACGGGTTTATGCAGATCGAGACACCGGCGATGGAGCACATCGAAAACCTCTGCTCAAATCAGGGTGGCGAGAACGAAAAGCTGATCTTTAAGGTCTTAAAGAGGGGCGCGGCGCTGCAGAGAGACCTGGAGAACGGAAGATACGACGAGATGGCGGATTCCGGACTCCGGTACGATCTGACCGTGCCGCTTGCAAGGTATTACGCAAATAACAGCGAGCAGCTCCCGTCTCCGTTTAAGGCGCTTCAGATCGGGAGTGTCTGGCGGGCGGATAATCCGCAGAAGGGGAGATTCCGCCAGTTTACCCAGTGTGATATTGATATCCTTGGGGACGAAAGCAATATCGCGGAGATCGAGCTGATTGCGGCGACCTCGCAGATGCTTTTGAATTTACTTTCTGATATAGATATTTCAGGTCTGACCGTACATTTAAACGACCGACGTATTTTGCGGGCTCTTTGCCTGTCGGCGGGCTTTTCGGAGGAAGATATACCGTCGGTTCTGATTTCGCTTGACAAGCTCGATAAGGTCGGCATCGAGGGCGTGAGAATGGAGCTTTTGGAAAACGGCTGCGGAAAGGAACAGGTGGAGAATTACCTGCGCATTTATGAGAAGTCGACCGGGGAGGAGGACTTCGCGGAATCGATTACTTCCGCCGTGTACGGTATTCTGGATATAGAGGTCATAAAAAGTTTGCAGGAGATCATGCGCAGTGTTCAGGCGATGATCGATCCTACGGTTTCGATTGTCTTCGACCCGACTCTGGTTCGCGGCATGGGCTACTATACCGGGCCGGTCTTTGAGGTGACTCTGGACGGCTATAATTTTTCAGTTGCCGGGGGCGGAAGATACGATGAGATGATCGGGAAGTTTACGGGGAACAACGTACCTGCCTGCGGCTTCTCTATCGGCTTTGAGCGAATCATTACGATCCTTAAGGAAAAACAGACCGACTCTGTAAAGATCGGGGCGGACAGCCTTGCGATCTTAGTCGCGAAGGATATCACAAGGGAGCAGAAGACAGAGGTCTTTGCAAGGGCGAAAAAGCTCCGCAGCGAAGGGAGAACCGTTTCCGTTCTGCCAATGAAGCGTAATTTAAACGCGCAGTTTAAGAAGTTAGAAGAAGAGGGCTTTACGGAGTTCGAAAAGGTATACCGGGCGGATTAGGGATTGGGATATCGGTGTGAGATTTACGGTTTATTTACTACTCCTTCAAAGAAAGTTATCCTGTTTGGATCTGTGATCGCGAAAACAAAGGGTCTGTCACAGATGAAATCCATGTGCTTTCCGGTGGATTCTGTACTGCCCTCCATTCTCTCGACAGTATAGGCGGCTGCTGTTACTCCCCATTCATCAACAGAAATCCGGGCAGCATGATCCATTCTTGTAAGAGCAGCCTTCGTATCCTGTAAAAAGAGCGGAGAAAAGTCTGCCAGGCCCGGGTCAAGCACATCAGTGATTCCCATTGTCGGAAGAATCTGCGCGAGATCCATTTCTGAGGCGATATCAAATTTTGGAAATATTGCGTCCGGCAGACGGTTGCCGTTTTCCCAGCGGGCAATGGTGGAATGATCGATAAACAGCAGATCTCCGAGCTGCTTTTGTGAAAGCCCTTTTTCCAATCTCAGTTTTCGTATAGTTTCCCCAAACGGATCATTCATACAGCGTACCTCCGGGCCGATTTTACCTTATGGTAATATATCAAGGCGGTAAAAGCAAGGCAAGAAGGTCAGGTGCTTCTGATTTGCCAATCTGGCAAACTGTATTGTATTCGCTTGATGTAAAATGAACTTGCTGAGGACTCTTTACATTCGATGAGGAATACAGCGCTAAGCTGCTTGGTTCTGACCGGCATAAGTACCTTCTGGACGGCTATAATTATTATAAGAGCGTAAACAGGAACAAGAATAAAAGTGAGGAAGAACTTAAAGCGGAGTATACAAAACAGGTTCTGACGGGTTTTTACAAAACAATGGATTCGATCTTCAGAGAGAGTTTCGGTACAAAAAGCAAGAGCTACGAGCAGACGGCAAACTGGCTGAAAAATCTATTGTTCGGGGAAGGAAAGTGATATTATCGAAAAAGTGTGACATTCTGTCAAACCCTCTTGCATTATGAGGAAATTTCAGTCAATATAGAATGATATAAGCCTTTCATTATTCAGGAGGGGGTAATGCGATGAATTTACTATTCGCGGAGGCTCTGCGGAAGCTGAGAGAGGAAAAAGGGCTGTCGCAGAAGCAGCTCGGACAGCAGATGTTTGTCCACCATTCTACCATTGCCCGCTGGGAAAACGCCAGCAGGTTGCCGGACGCTGCGATGATACTCCGTCTTGCCGCATGCCTTGGGGTGGACGCAGGCAGGCTGTACGAGCTTGCGGCTCAGAGCGAAGAAAGTCCCAATATCATTATGGTGGACGACAGTAAGGTTATCCTCTCTGACGGGCTGGCTATTCTGGGAGAGGCCATGCCTAACGCCACGATCACTGGCTTTATCTGGCCGCAGGAGGCCATTGAATATGCAAAAGCGAACCGGATCGCGTTAGCTATGTTAGATATCGAGCTGGGGGCGGCAAGCGGCCTTGATCTATGCGGGAAGCTCCTTGATATCAATCCCTGCACAAATATTGTGTTTCTGACTGCTTACTCCGACTACTCCCTTGATGCGTGGGGGACCAGGGCGAGCGGCTTCCTGCTAAAGCCTCTGACTTTGGAGAGTGTAAAGGAGCAGCTCGGGAAACTGCGCTATCCGTTTCAGGCGGGAGGTGCGGAGCATTGACCGATTGGAGCTCTGTCTTTTATATCTCCATCATCAGTGCGGCGCTTATGTTAAGCGTACTGGGGCTTTCGTTTGCCGCCATTCTGCCCGGGATCGACCGTTTCAGCAAGCGCTTCTTCCCGAGTTATTTCATTATTCTGATGGCGTGCTGTTTTACCGTTATCATCGATTTTATCCTGTTCTATCATACGGTTCCTGCCGCCCTGGTCTATTTCATACTGATCCTGGAGTGTCTGCTTCTATCCCTGCCATTACCCATGGTGACAGTCTATCTGGTGTACTGTTCAGGGGAAAAGATGAGAGGGAACAGGCTCCTTCATATTGTTGCAGGTCTGTGGACTGTCTTTTTTATCCTGTTAATAAGCGCAAAGTATATCGGCATTTTCTTTTATGATGTGCCGGACAACTATTATTACCGCGGACCTCTGTATCCGCTTCTGTTAATACCCCTGATTACGATCATGCTTCTGAATCTTATGTGTGTGATACGCCGCCGAAAGCAGCTTTCCGCAAAAGTATTCACAAGCTTTCTTATTGCCATACTGCCGATAACAGCCGCGTTTATTGTGAATCTGTTTACTGATGCCATTCCGCTTCTGGATATCAGCTACGTCCTCTCCGCCATGTCTATGTACAGCTTTATTCTGTCCGACCAGATTGAGAAGGATTCGCGCCATAAACAGGAGATGCTAGAGCAACAGATGGAGATTGCCAATCAGCGCGCGGATATCCTGGTGCTGCAGATGCGACCCCACTTTATCTACAACACCTTGACCAGTATCTATGCTCTCTGCGGTCAGAACCCTAAGTTAGCCAGGCAGGTCATTCTGGATTTTACTACCTACCTGCGAAAAAACCTGACCGCCTTAGCGAGTGCTGCGCCCATCCCCTTTTCCGCGGAGCTGGAGCATACCCGCGCTTACCTTGCCGTAGAGCAGACGCAATATGAGGACAGCCTGTTTGTTGAATACGATACGCCGCATACCTGGTTTCGTGTACCGCCGTTAACCTTGCAGCCCATCGTTGAGAATGCCATCAAGCACGGCAGGGACCCTTATGCCGGTCCGTTCCATGTTACCATCCGGACGAGAAAAACGGATACAGGAAGCGAGATCATCGTCGCGGATAACGGACGTGGTTTTGACCTTTCGGATGACAGCGGGCCTCATATCGCGTTAAAAAATATTGAACAAAGGCTTGAGATCATGTGCGGCGGAAGCCTTGCGATCACAGCAGGCGACGGCGGCGGAACCGTGGTGACGGTCACGATCCCGGACAGTGCTGGAAATATTAATGACATATCGTAAACGAATTAAATAAATTCCTTTCCTATAGTAATGCATGCCAATCGAAAAAAGGGATTTGACATTCTGTCAAACCCCCTTGTTTTAGATAAAATTTCTGTTATATATTTACAGAGGCTGTTAAAAACAACACGCTAAAAGCAAAGCTAAATATTATTGCGTCTAATTTTAGAACCTGCAATATATAGCGCAATAGCGAAAGGAGAACAAAATGAAAGCAGACAAGATCATCAAAAACGCGAAAATCTTCACAGCGGACAAGGACAAGCCGACAGCAAGTGCCATTGTGGTGAAGGACGGTAAATTCGTCTATGTGGGAGACGAGGCAGGGATTTCTGAGTATGAGGGAGAGGTCACGGACCTCGGTGGGAAGTTCATCATGCCCGGCATCATCGACAGCCATGTCCATGTAACCATTCCCGTGGGGTTTGAGTATGCCCCTATGGGGGAGCGTCTTGAGCCAAACGGCAAACAGGAAGCACTGGACATGATGGCCAGGCGGATCAAGGAGAATCCCGGAGAGAAGCGCTACCGGTTCCTTCTGGAGAAAAAGTTCTTAAACGGAGAGGATATCGTAAAGGAGGATCTCGACGCGATCTGTCCGGATGCCGAGCTCCAGATTCAGGAAGGGGAAGGACACAGCATCTGGGTGAACTCAAAGATCCTTGAGCGGCATGGTATTACCGACGACACGCTGGATCCCATACCGGGACTTGCTATTTATGTGCGTGATAAGGACGGACATGTGACCGGGAATTGTATCGAAGGCGCGGCGGAGATTCCGATCATCCTCGACAGCGGAATGGAGCTGACCGATGAGCAGGTCGACGCAGCGTTACAGCGCTGGATCGATTTCTCGGTCGAATACGGTGTATGCGCGGTATTTGATGCAGGCCTTCCGGGGGGACCCGAGTTTCATGAGAAGGTCTACAAACGCCTGAAGGCTCTTGACGAACAGGGAAAGCTGCCCGTATACGTTGACGGCAGCCTTGTGGTCAATGCGGAGCGGGATGCTAAAGAGGGACTTGAGGAAGTAAAGCGCTTCCATCGTGAGTACGATACGGAGCACCTGAAGGTCCATACGATGAAGATCTTTATGGACGGTACCCAGAAGATCCATACCGCGGCCATGGTCACCCCTTATGTGGATGTAGGTACGGTTGGAACGACTGCTTTCTCCGCAGAGGGAATCTGTGAGCTTTTGAAGAACCTCAATGAGGCGGGTCTGGATCTTCATCTTCACACCGTGGGAGAGCGTGCGTCCCGCACGGTAATGGATGGTTATGAAATGGCCAGGAAGGAGCTGGGAGACAGCTTAAAGGTAAGAGTTACCTGCGCCCATCTGGAGATCGAGGATGATGCGGATCTTGGCAGGTTCGCAGAGCTCGGCGTGATAGCGAATTTCACCCCGCATTGGCATGCAGGAGACCCCAGCTTTAGTGCGACATGGCTCGGTGAAGAACGCTCCAAAAAGCAGTTCCGCTGCAAGACGGTCTGGGACACCGGTGCCCTGGTGGCATGGTCGAGCGATAACATCACCTTCCAGGACTTTATGACATGGAATCCATATCTTGGCATGGAAGTCGGTATGACACGAAAGATCACTGAAAAGACCAGAAATTATGATTTCGCAAGATGTGATAAGGTATTCCCTCCCTCAGATGAAAGGATGGGCATTGAAGAGATGTTGTTAGGTTGGACGATCAACGGCGCAAAGCAGCTCGGCATAGAGGATAGGAAGGGCTCCATCACGGCCGGTAAGGATGCTGACTATCTGGTATTCGACAATGATCTGCTTACGGCCGACCAGGACGGCTTCAGCCAGAACAAGCCGAAGGATGTGTATTTTAGCGGGAAGAAAGTAAATTGAATTTATTATGTACGTTAAAGCACAGGAAAGCAGCTTAAGAAGGTGAAAATGAAGTAGTCCACGAATAACAGAACAGTGGCGGCATTGACCGAATGGAAAGGCAGTGAATCTGAAACAGGTTTGCTGCTTTTTCTTTGACTCTTACAGTTCTTCCAATCCTTTCTTTTGCTCGCTACTGTTCGGAATCACTATCGTCACCACGGTTCCGCCGCCCTCGCGGGGTTTTATCGTCATACTCCCATCGCACATCATTTCAAGCCTTTGCCGAATATTTTCAAGGGCGGTGCCCGGTTCTGCCACTTCGGCAGGCTCAAACCCCCGGCCGCTGTCTTCCACGATGATCTCACTGCCGCAATCTGACTTTTTTGTAAAGATTGAAATACGAAACGGTCCGATATATGGATCCCTGCCGTGCTTGACGGCATTCTCCACGATGGGCTGCAGCGTCAGAGGCGGTATGCGGAAAAAGGTATGCGGCGTGTCGTAATCAATAAGCAGAGTGTTCTTATACAGAGCCTGTTCTACGGCAAGGTATGCATGCGTGTGTTCCAGCTCCGAAGAAAAAGGGATCATTTCGGCGCTTGCGATGGCGCTGAAGTTTTTGCGAAGATAGGTGGTAAAATCCAACGTGACCTGCTGTGCCATATCGGGATCCTGTTTGCAGAGATAGTAGATGCTCATCATGGTATTGTAGATGAAGTGCGGTCTCATTTGGAGGATCATGATGTTCGCGCGCTGATTGGCAATCTCCATTTTCTGACCCGCAATTTCGATTTTCTGCTCGGCGATCTCACTCTGTCGGCGTAGATCCTGCTCAATCTGATCGGCCAGTACGAAGCTGTACATGGACAGACCGGAGAGGACGAAGCTTATGTCGACTAACAGGAGTGCATCAGCAAAAAGCTGTACGATCATTGTGGCCAACACCGGCACCAGGGCGACGAGAAAGCTTAAGAATACTTTGTGGGAAAGCAGCTTTCGGCGATGTAACGTTCCTGAAAAATTGATGATCAGGATCGCGATCAATGGCAGCGGAAGAAGCGGGTACAGGGGGCCGCGGTAAAACTGCCAGTCAGGCGCGACATACCAGAGCCCGCCTGTGATCAGAGTGCCTGCAAGTACCATAACATAGATGACCATAAGGACAATGACAGCTTTCAGAAGCTTGCTGTGCGGGATGCTCTCACCACAGTAATGAAGCAGATAAACCGTTAGCATGGGCAGGGGCAGCGAAAGGAACAGGGCTCCCGCGATCATTACAGTATAGATAGCGCCCACCGGGGCGTGATAGTGGTAGAAAGCCATTTCGGTCAGGGAGGAGAGGCAGCACAGGATAAAAACGATGAAATAGCTTCGAAAAAAGCGCCTGCTCCACCGGTCCATCCCGGGGATGACGGTGCTGAACCAAATAGCTATCAAGCTTAGCATCAGTGCCGCGCTGACGATGGAAACCCATAAGTAATTGCTCCAGCCGCTCACTTATCACTACCTCCCATCGCAATACTTCTCCATTCTGAGCTTACGAATATGATAAACGTTTACTGTGGCACAGGCAATGTAAATTTCTAAACTTTGGGGTTTTCAATCTGAAAACCCCCCTTGTATCCGTTTTTGAGCTGATGTAAAAATAATTTATGTCGTTTCGGAAACGAGGTAATGATTCAGTCGCGGACCGAATCGGCGCGAACTGAAGTTTGCGCCTAAGCACACAATTTGCGTTGCAAATTGGCGCAGAGAGGAACGGGGACTGATGCATAACTAAAGGAAGGAGTTTACAGCATGAAAGAAAATGTGATCATCGTAAAATGCGAGGTGCAAAGCGAAGCCTACCAGATATTGACGACGCTGCGAAATAAGCCGGAGGGCAAGGGCTTTAAGATCACTCACGGGGCTCTTGTGAAAAAGAATGCCGGGGAGCTTGCTCTGGAAGACGGCTTTGTGGCGGAGGATGAGAAGGGAAGAGGCTGGACAGGCGGTCTGATCGGCGGGCTGGTGGGGCTGTTAGCCGGTCCCGTGGGGGCGTTAGTAGGCCTGGGTGCCGGAGCACTGATCGGTAACGCTGCGGATGAAAAGAATGTGGAAGAGGTTGCTTTGCTGCTGAAAAAGGCAGCCGAAGATATTGAGGACGGGGATATCGCCGTTCTGCTGCTGGCTAAAGAGCAGGATGAGACTGCTTTGGAGGAATCTCTACGTGATTTCAGGATATCCACTGTGCGTGTGGAGGCCGAACAGATCGCCGATCAGATCAAAGCGGCTGAGGAGCTGCGCAAGGCAACAGAGAGGATGGAGGCTCTGTACGGCGAGAACAAACGGATCACCGATGGCGATTATGATAAGTCGCTGGCGGTGAAGTGCTTAAACGGTACCTTCGTCGGAAAGAAGGAGGGAGATGTCATTGCGTTCAAGGGCATTCCCTTTGTGGGAAAGCAGCCGGTGGGGGAGTACCGCTGGAAGGCTCCGGTGGACTGTGTGGCTGATGATGGCGTATATGAGGCATACTATTACGGGAAAATCCCCCGCCAGATCGGGGGTGTTACGCAAATGGGTTCCCTTTATCCGCAGAGTGAAGAGTGCCTGCATCTGAACGTATGGACGGCGGCAGTGCGGGGCGCGAAAAAAACGGAAGGATTGCAGAGCAATCCTTTAATGCAGGATTTTCAGGAAAATCCTGCGCGGTCCCTGGCGGGAAACCGCCCCGTTATGGTATGGATCCACGGCGGAGCTTATGAAATCGGTTCGACGGCGGAGCCCAGAGAGGACGGCGCCAACTTCGTCCAGGAAAATCAGGATGTCATCCTTGTTTCCATCGAGTACCGTATGAACGTTTTTGGCTTCCTTCATCTGTCCCATCTGCCGGACGGCGGGGATTATCCGGATGCGGCGAACCTGGGACTGATGGATCAGATGCAGGCACTTAAGTGGGTGCATGAAAATATTGCTGCCTTTGGCGGCGACCCCGACAATGTGACCATATTCGGACAGTCCGCCGGCGGCGGAAGCGTAAGCCTCCTTCCGTTGGTTGAGGGATCTCACAAGTATATCCGGCGCGTCATCGCTCATAGCGGCAATCCGTCCCTGTGCCAGTCCACGGAGCAGTCCATTGCCTGTACGAAGAAGGTAATGGACGCGCTAGGCTGCAAAACGGTTGCCGACCTGCAGAAGGTGGATGTAGACGAGCTTTTGATGACGGCATCGGAGCTGCTTTGTATGCGCACAGCCCCGGAACGGGACGGAAAGTACCTGCCTCTCAATACTTATGAGGCTTACGCAAACGGAGTAGCAAAGGATATCGATTTCATGCAGGGCTGCACCAAGGATGAATTCCACTATTTCGTCTTAGGTCTGGGTGTTGAGGGACTTCGTATGTGGTGCGACGAACGTAAAGAGGAGAAGATGGCTCAGCTGACAGAGGAAGAGAAGGCGCTTGTTGAGAGCTTCTGCAAAGATGTTAAGGTGGAGGATGGATTTGAGAAGTCCTCCCGGTTGCTTGACCAGATCTGGTTCAACGCGCCGCCATTTCGGACGGCGGAGCTTCAGACCAAAGCCGGCGGCAAATCCTACAATTATTACTTTACGGTAGAATCCTCCCTGCCTCATGCAAAAAGCGGGCATGCCATTGAGCTTTCCACCATATTCAATCATCCCGAGGAGACCTTCGTTACCGGAAGACAGTTTAATAAGACCTTCGGGAAGATCATGCGGAGAATCTGGGTTCAGTTTGCCAAAACCGGCAATCCGTCCCTTGCACCGGATCAGTCTCCTGACGGCGAGGCGAAGTATTGGCCGCTATACGACACGGAGAACAAGTATGTGATGGTCTTTGATGAATACAATGTCCATGCCCAGAAGGAAGAGGAACTGAACATTGTTGATTGGGACAGGACCTATTTCCTGACAAAGTATTATGTACTCTGATAGATAAACAAATAGTAAAAAGTGAGTATACTGATTAACGAAAAGCTCTGCCGCTTTTCGTTAATCGTATAATATGATGCGCACGAATTCGGATAGGAAATATGCCGCCTTAAGCGGCCCGAATTCGGCGCACTCAATAACGAAATGGAAAGTAATTTCGTTATTGA
>JAFSXN010000165.1 GCA_017444015.1 Lachnospiraceae bacterium
GCGATGCTCAGATGATGTCTGGAAAGAAAAGACAGCCCTGGTGCAGAGACCGCATTGTCCTCTGCTCTTCCGACGCTGACCGGCTTCTCATCTGCGACTTCAAAAAGACGTAAGCACCCCGTTGTATTTTGGCAGAACCAGAAAAGCAGGATGAGATTCTCCCCGCTCCTTGTCCGCACAGGAAGGACGGCGTCATCTGATACCTCTGTCTCCGAGGAAGGGCTCATCTCTTCCCACCAGGAGATCCACGCCTTTGTTCCGTTGTTTTTCACTAACAGGTACAGATCCTTTTTCAGACCGAAAACCGATCTTTCTGCTCTCAGCTCCTTTTGTTCTCCATTTCTGACCACACTTTCCAGTACAAAAGAAGAATTACACACCAATACGGTGATTTTCATAAATCCGTCAGTCCCTAAAGCTGCTTATGAAACATTGTGCGAATGCACTTTGAAAGCTCTTCCAAAAGCAGAAGCTTTCTTTCGACAGGAACCACTGTTCCAAAGGTCTAATAAAACCGGATAAGTAACATTTGTGACAGGACAAAGCCCCGAAGCTGTTACTCAGATGAAAAAAACAAGACACCGGAAGGAATTGATTCCCTCCAAGTGCCTTGAATAATATCACAGCGCTGTCCGAAATACAAGACGGTATATTTACCAAAAAGCTCATCCTAAACAGCCGGAATTTCTACACCGGCTTTCTGCAGGGGACGGCGAAATCACCTGCAGCCTGCGACCTTGCGCAGCCGGACGCTGTTGTCAACGGATCCTGCATTCTTTGTACAGGTACATCCCAGTTTGTCCTTCCGCAAATATCTTCCGGCTCGGCCAATCCTGTTTAAGACAGTATTTTCACGCGCATCCCCTCAGCCGGAGCCCTGTTTCACGACTATATTCACGCGCATTCGATCAGCCGGATATTTCCCCGCATAAATTCCTTATAACAGCCGTTCTTCATTTCAAGGATGATCGAATCTCCGTTGAGATCACATTCGTTCTGAACATCATCACAGTATCCGTACCAGTCCCTGTTATTTCCGTCGACGATGTGAAGCCTCTTTGCCCAGTAAACCCATAAATTCGTATTCATACCATATCCCTCCTGTCTATACATACGATGCCGGAAGCTTTCCCCGCTTCCGTCTCTCTCTTTTCTACAGGATGAATATAGCATATGACCTGTCCCGTTTATATCCCACCAGAACCGTCTGAGTTACTTTTGTTACTGCAGCGGTCAGCCTGATCAACTATCCCGTAACCGCATTCCCCTTCTTCCTTTCCCGCCTCCGACATACAAAACGGAGCCGCCCGGGCTCCGTTTTCTATTCATTCTTTCGGCTGTGATCAGGACGGGAACAGTCTGGCAACCGCAGCCCAGGTTTCAACATTTTTCAGATAGATCGAGGCTGCCTGCCCCTGAGCCGCCGCTCCGTAGGCCGATCCGCACTCCACCGTGATGCCGGGCTTCTGTATACCGATCAGGGTGAAATCCCCGAACCCGCCGTAGGTAGTCGTTCCGGAAGCATTGGAGCCGGCCGTATTTACAGGCCTGTAGCCATTGATCGCGCTGACCGTCCTTGCTAACGCCGCCGACAGCTGGGATACGACCGGCGAAGTCAGATCATCATCATAATAGATGATATTTCCCTGCTGGTGATAGTTCAGATAGCAGCAGTAATCCCTCGAGACAGCAAGATTCATAAGCGCCTGGGTCTCCGGCTCGGAGCCCGGTAAATAGCCTTTAAAATTCGCTGCCCCGGGAGCGGAAGCCCCTTTTGTCAGCTCCCACAGGGTGGGGAAATTCCGGTTCAGATCAACTCCGTTGGCATTGGCTTTCCAGGAAGGATTCATCATCTGTGCCATGGTAACTCCGTCCGGATTGACCATGGGAACAATGTAAAAACAGGTAGAAGCCAGTACATCCCCATACTCTCCTGCCGCATACCGGGACGCGTAATATTCGATCGTAGCCATAGTCGTTTGCGAAACTATATATTCCCGTCCATGGATCGAGCTCTGTACCATAATACTGCGAGGAGCGGCGGGATTGCCCAGAATAACAAGCGGAATGGGGTTTCCAAGCACGCTCGTTCCGATAGCACCGCTTGTTACGATCCCCGGATAGGTCTGGGTAAGCTCTGCGATATCCTGACACATTTCCGCATAGGTATACGTTGACGAAAGCTGTACGATCGACGGTACCGCTGCGGATATCCTGGCCGGAGGCATCATCCCCGTCACCAGAAGCATCACAGCAAGCAAGCCCGAAAGAAGCTTTACCGATTTTCTGTTTTTTTCTACTGTCCACATGATCTGAATCCTTTCCTGATAGTCTGACTGTTTACAAGCCGTGTCTGATATTTACCTGTTCAAAAACCATTTCTTCCCTGTCCCAAAACAGCACCGGCCGGATGCGCTCCTATTTTCCCCGTGCGTTGTCTATCCCTTCGGCATCACAGTTTTTGCTGTGCTCCTGCCGGATCTCTCTCGCGTCGCAATTCGCCGCGTGATCGGCCTTGGCATTATATTTAAATCCGAACATTGCGCTGACGCGATAAGCAGCCCTTCTCTCTTCCTCTAACTGCCTCGCAAGCCAGTCATTTTTCCTGTCATCCATCTTCAGATAAGCTTTGCCGGCATCTTCCGCAAACAGGGCGTTTCCGGGCTGCTGCATCGCTCTGTTCACCGCCACCGAAGACTGTGCCTTGGATCTGGCCTGGGACTCATAATACTCTTTCTTTGCCGCAGCGCCCGACGTCGATACCTTCTGCTGCACCGCAGCCCCTCCCTTCGACTGGTTTTTATGATTTTTCGAGGTGAAATACCAGACCAGGGCTATAACCGCGATCACATAAATCATCATAGAGCCTATCATTACTTATCCTCGTTTTTTTTCACCGTTTCGGACAGTGCCGCAAAGGTACCTGCAAGATTCGCAATATCCGAAGGAACAATGATCTTCGTAGCCTGACCGTTGGCCATGCTTTCCGCAGTGTCAAAGGACTTCAGCGTCAGGTATCCCGGAGAAGGATTGGCTTCGTTGATGAGCCGGATCGCCTCCGCTCTGGCTCTCTGTACCGCAAGCAGAGCTTCCGCCTGAC
>JAFSXN010000166.1 GCA_017444015.1 Lachnospiraceae bacterium
AAAGAAACAACGTAATTCAGGGCTGAAAACGGGCGCAAAGATCCAGCTTGCGCTTATTCTGTCAGCGGGTGCTGTTTTCCTCGGAGTTTTTATGACAGCGATCATCCGCTTCAATCGCTATTTTGATTTTGATCGTCAGTACGCGGAAGCGCTTTCTCTGCATGATGCCGGGGATTTTGAGGCCTCGATCGGGGTCGCGAGACACGCTTTGTCGATCGACAGTTCGGAGGACAAGGTACGTCTTCTGATTGCGGATGATTACTATGATCTTGAAAAATATGATGAATCCAACGCGATCCTGTTCGCGATGTTAGACGATGGGAGAGGAGAGGACTTTACGGTCTATGAGCGGATCATCGAAAACTATATGGCTGTAAAGGATTATCCGGCGATCGTTTCCCTTTTGGATAATTCCGAGGATCCGGAGCTAAAAGACCGGTATTCGATGTACTATGCGGGAGCGCCGGTCTTTTCCGTGCCTGCGGGAGAGTATGAGGAGGACTTTCAGCTGTCGCTTTCTTCGGACGCGGCAGGCGTGATCTACTATACGACGGACGGAAGTGAACCGGATAATACCTCGAAGGTCTATCGGTCGCCTCTTTCGATCACAGAGGGAGAAATTACGATCTCCGCTGTGTTTATCAATGAATTCGGGATCCGCTCCGATGTGGTTTCAGGAACCTATATGGTAGATTATCCGGTGGCGAAGCCGCCGACGTTAATTGTTGAGAGCGGGACCTATGAGATGCCGAGGCTGATACGGGTCGAGTATCCGGAGAACTATATTGTATACTATACGACAAACGGCGAGGATCCCGACAGTGAATCCAGAATTTACGAGCGGGCGTTAGATATGCCCTTAGGATCGTCGGAATTTAAGTTTATCGCGTATGATGACAGGGGACGGAGCTCAGAGATCGTAACAGGCAGCTACAAGCTGAATATGGTCTGCTATATCGACAGGGAAACGGCTCTGAACGCGATCAAGATCCAGCTGATGAGCAAGGGAGAGAATTCCCTGCTCAATGAGTACAAATGCTATTACGGGTACGGGGACGGAAAGAACAGCTATTATCTGATCGATGAATATACCTATGCCGGTTCCCGGACCGGGCGGCGGTTTGCGGTGGATACAAAGGCAGGATCACTTTATGAAGCCAGCTTCAGCCGCTCGAAGCAGGATTATGTTCTGACTCCGATCTGAGGATAGAAGAAAACATTGCATTTTTATCAATTAAAAGATATAGTAGTTTACTGAAAATAGAATCCAGGAGGAAGCTCAATGTATAAGATCATAAAGGCAAAGAAGCTGGTCGAGGGAATCTATCTGATGGAGGTTTGCGCGGAAAGGATCGCAAAGACCTGTCTGCCGGGGCAGTTTATCATTGCTAAGATAGATGAGAGGGGGGAGCGGATCCCTCTTACGATCTGTGATTATGACGCGGAACAAGGTACTGTTACCATAGTTTTTCAGGTCGTCGGAGCCTCAACGCTTCGGATGGCGGGTCTGAAGGAGGGAGATTATTTCAGGGATTTTACCGGCCCCTTGGGCTGCCCCTCCGAGTTTGTCGGGGAGGAGCTTTCGGAGCTTAAAAAGAAAAGAATGCTGTTTGTGGCCGGGGGCGTAGGAACCGCACCTGTATACCCGCAGGTAAAATGGCTCAAGCAGAGAGGGATCGAGGCGGACGTGATCATCGGAGCCAAGACGAAGGAACTTCTGATCTTAGAGGAGGAGTTTCGGGAGGTTGCCGGAAATCTGTATATCACAACGGATGACGGATCGTATCAGAGAAAGGGAATGGTCACGCAGGTCATTGAGGATCTGATCGAGAAGGAAGGCAAGAAATATGATATCTGCGTGGCGATCGGACCGATGATTATGATGAAGTTTGTCTGCCTTCTGACGAAGAAGTATGAGCTTAAGACCATTGTGAGTCTGAATCCGATCATGGTGGACGGCACCGGGATGTGCGGGGCCTGCCGGGTCACCGTCGGCGGCCGGACCAGGTTCGCCTGCGTTGAAGGGCCCGAGTTCGACGGATACGAGGTCGATTTCGACGAGGCTATGCGGCGCCAGGGCCAGTACAAGGCCGAGGAAGCGACCGCGATGGAGAAACATAAATGCAAAATAGGGAGGGGATAAGCCATGCCTAACAGGATACCCAGAGTGCCGGTCCGCGAACAGGACCCCAAGGTCAGGGCGACCAATTTCGAGGAGGTTTGCTACGGTTACAACCTTGAAGAAGCGATGCTGGAGGCATCCAGGTGCCTTCATTGCAAGAATCCCAGGTGCATCCAGGCCTGCCCCGTCAACGTCAAGATTCCCAACTTCATAGGGCATGTGGTCTCCGGAGACATAGCCGCTGCTGCTGCCGTGATCGCGGAGGATTCTTCCCTTCCCGCCGTCTGCGGACGCGTCTGCCCGCAGGAGAGCCAGTGCGAAGGCAGCTGCGTGCTCGGAGTGCGGGGCGAGAGCGTCGCGATCGGAAAGCTCGAGAGGTTCGTCGCCGACTGGAGCAGGGAGAACGCCCCGAAGCATGAGAAAAGGACGGCTCCGGCCGGAGCGGCGAAGGTTGCCGTGATCGGTTCCGGTCCT